>JBMOJG010000924.1:0-1710 GCA_049316925.1 Alsobacter sp.
CCAGCAGCCGCAGGAACAGCGCCACCGTGCGGCCTTCGGATCCTGCCGGCTCAGCCAGAGCGGCGTCGACAAGGGCGACGCCGTCGACCACCGCGGACGCCTGACCGTCCAGTTCGCAGCGGGCGGTGTGCAGGCGCAGCAGGCCGGGCCCCGACAGCACCGCTTCGGCGGTCAGGCGCCCGTCGACGCGGGCGGTGCGGGCCAGGACTGCGGCATCCATATCGTGCGCAGCAAAATCGAGATGCGCGGCTTCGCTGGCCAGCGCGGCCAGCCGGCCGCCAGCCTCGACGAGCGCGCCGACCCCCAGACCCGTGCCCGGGCCGAGCACAAGGCGCGGACCACCGCCGGGCGCGAGCTCCGGCCCGATCAGCGTATTGGCCCCATCCTCCAGGGCGGGCAGCGACAGAGCGAGCGCCTCAAAATCGTTGAGCAGCAAACCCTGCGCGAGGTTGAGAGCCGCCGCCAGCGCCGGGCCGTCGACGACCCAGTGGGCATTGGTGAGGTGACAGCGCCGGTCGGCGACCGGCCCGGCTGTACACAGCACGACGGTGCGGGGAGACGCCCCGAGGCGGGCGATCGCCTCGGCCGGTCCCGGCGCATCCACCGTGCGGGTGCGCCAGACCGGGCCGACCGGGCCGCCGGGCGTCGCCACGAGCGCGAAGCGGGCATTGGTGCCGCCGATGTCGCCGACCAGAAGCGGGTGCGGAAGGGACGAAACGGCGGCCACTGGACACTCCGGAATTCCGGTCTTGTCGCGTCGGGACGGCGGCCTGTCAACGCGATGCCAGCCACACCCTTTCAACGACTTGGAAAGGGGGCGGTGACGCCGTAGAAGCGGAGCAGCAACCGCGGCCCGCGAGATCGCCATGTCCAGCGCCCTGAACGCCCTGTTTCCCCTTTCCGACGACACGACCCCCTACACGTCTCTCGACCTGCCCGGCGTGGCGGCAGAGGCCACCGGCGGCCGCGAACTCGTCACGGTTGCCCCCGAGGCGATCCGCGGCCTGGCGCGCCAGGCCTTCATCGACATCAATCATTTGCTGCGGCCCGGCCATTTGGCCCAGCTGGCGACGATCCTCGACGACCCGGAGGCGACCTCCAACGACAAGTTCGTGGCCTACGACCTGCTGAAGAACGCCAACATCGCCGCCGGCGGCATCCTGCCGATGTGCCAGGACACCGGCACGGCGATCGTGATGGGCAAGAAGGGCCGGCGGATCTGGACCGACGGCAACGACGAGGACGCCATCGCGGACGGCATTCGCGACGCCTATTTCGAGAAGAACCTGCGCTATTCGCAGCTCGCGCCGGTGTCGATGTTCGAGGAGGTCAACACCCGCAACAACCTCCCGGCCGAGATCAACCTCTATGCGGAGGGCGAGGACGCCTACAAGTTCCTGTTCGTTGCCAAGGGCGGCGGCTCGGCCAACAAGACCTTCCTGTATCAGGCGACGCCGTCGCTGCTGACGCATGACCGGCTGATCGCCTTCCTGAAGGAGAAGATCCTGACGCTGGGGACGGCGGCCTGCCCGCCGTACCACCTGGCGATCGTCATCGGCGGCACTTCGGCCGAACTGGTGATGAAGACCGTCAAGCTCGCCTCGACGCGCTATCTCGACGAGCTGCCGACGCAGGGCTCGGCCGCCGGCCATGCGTTCCGTGACCTCGCCCTGGAGCAGGAGGTGCACCGGCTCACCCAGAGCCTCGGCG
>JBMOJG010000925.1:0-1708 GCA_049316925.1 Alsobacter sp.
GGTGTGAATCGGCGCGCCATTTAACCCCAGATCGGCGTCGAAGCATGACCCCGCCGAATACCTCTTAGGTGCTTGTCAGGCTAGTAAATTTGGTCATCTGCCGGGGTCAGGATTGGAAGCTGAAAGGGGTCAAGCTTCCGTGCTTGTTAACATTAGATCAAAGCTGACACGGCCTGCAGCGCCGGTCGGTCACGCGGCGACAGCAATTGGATGAGGGCCTCGGCCAGGCCACTGGCCGCGTTCTGCGGGCGGTCTCGGGTCTCCCGGCTGGGGCGATTGCAGAATGAGCCGCCTCCGGTAGGATGTTGCACGCGTGTGCAACAGCCGCCGGGAGGATCGATGCGCCGTCTCAAGACCAGCAAGGATGCAGCCGCGCGGGAGGAGAATGACCGGCAGGTGAGGGCCACCGTTGAACAGATCCTCACTGACGTATCGGCGCGCGGTGATGCCGCGGTCCGGGACCTGTCGCAGAAGTTCGACGGCTGGACGCCCAAGGAGTTTTTCCTGTCGCCGGCCGAGATTTCGGCCGCGATCAGCCAGGTGGCGCCAAGGGACCTCGACGACATCGCCTTCGCGCAGGCCCAGGTCCGCCGTTTTGCCCAGGTCCAGCGCGCTTCCCTGCAAGATATCGAGGTGGAGACGCTGCCGGGGGTGATCCTCGGCCACCGCCACATTCCGGTGAACGCGGTCGGGTGCTATGTGCCCGGCGGCCGCTATCCAATGGTGGCGTCGGCGCACATGAGCGTCGTCACCGCGAAGGTGGCGGGCGTTCCCCGCACGATCGCTTCGGCGCCGCCACACCGCGGGGCGCCCCACCCGGCCATTGTGGCCGCCATGCACATGGGAGGTGCAGACGAGATCCTGGTGCTGGGCGGCGTGCAGGCTGTTGCCGCCATGGCGCTTGGTACCGAAAGCGTGAAGCCCGTCGATATGCTGGTCGGACCCGGCAATGCGTATGTGGCCGAGGCCAAGCGGCAGCTTTACGGCCGCGTGGGAATTGACCTGTTTGCCGGCCCGACCGAGACGCTGGTGATCGCCGACGAGACGGTTGACGCCGAGATCTGCGCCACAGATCTGCTTGGGCAGGCTGAACACGGGCCGACATCCCCAGCCGTTTTGCTGACCACATCCCAACGGTTGGCGCGAGAGACGATGGCCGAAGTCGAGCGACTGCTCGGCATCCTGCCGACGGCGGACGTGGCTCGGGTCGCCTGGCAGGACTATGGCGAGGTGATCGTCTGTGACGATCATGACGAGATGCTGGCTGAAGCCGACAGGATTGCCTCCGAGCACGTTCAGGTCATGACCGATCGCGACGACTGGTACCGGGACCGGATGACCAACTACGGCGCGCTGTTCCTGGGCCCGCGCACGAATGTCGCGTTCGGCGACAAGGTCATCGGTACCAACCATACCTTGCCGACGAAAAAGGCGGCTCGCTACACGGGCGGGCTCTGGGTCGGCAAGTTCCTCAAGACCTGCACGTGGCAGAAGGTCACCAACGATGCTGCCTCGGCTGAGATCGGGGCCTATTGCTCGCGTCTGTGCATGCTGGAAGGCTTCGTTGGCCATGCAGAACAGGCCAATGTGCGCGTTCGCCGCTATGGCGGCCGCAACGTCGCATATGGGGAGGCCGTGGAATGAGCGGGCTCCTGCTCACGCCGTCGTTCCGGCTCGACGGACGTCGGGCCCTGGTCACCGGGGCAGG
>JBMOJG010000926.1:0-1703 GCA_049316925.1 Alsobacter sp.
ACATCGGCTGGGGCCACCAGATCCGCTCCTACGTGCTGCAGCCCTACCAGATGGTGAAGGACCTGCGCACGGGTACCCAGTCGACCAGCCCCGGCGAGGTTCTCGACGGCGACATCGACGAGTTTGTTGAGGCGGCGCTGGCGCAGCGCGTCTATGGCGGTGCCGGCGAGGTCGAGGACATCGACTGACGCGGGGGTGCGCCGCGGTCAGTCGAGGATCGTGACATTCACCATTGGGCCATCCCGGCCCCGCAGCACGTCGACGCGCACCAGCACGGTGCCGTTGACGATCCGCGTCACGGCGCGGCGGTCTGCACTGCCGCGCTCCAGCATGCGTTCCAGGGCTGCCCTGTTGTCCGCGCTGGCGAAGAACCGGTCGGATTCGTCGCCCGCATCGGCGATGCCGAACCGGTGGAAATTGGCGCGGTCCTGCCGGATGATCGCCGCAGCCGTCGTCAGCCGCTGGCCGTTCGAGTTGAAATGGTCGCGTTCGCCCAGCACGGCCTGGTAGCTTTCGATCAGCTCCTGCGCATGGGATGGCCCGGAAAGCGCCGCCAACACGGCCGCAGACAGAACGAAGCGCATCATCTCGGGATCCTCCGCAACGGCATCACCGCCGGCAGGATCTCGCGCCACCGCGGGACGGGAGTCAACCGGAGGCTGCGGTCAGAACGGGCCGTGTCGTGTGCCGGCCCGCAGCCACCGCAGCGGGTCCACCGCATCGCCGTCGACGCGCATCTCGTAGTGAAGGTGCGGTCCTGTCGAGCGGCCGGTCGAGCCCAGGCGGCCGACGACCGTGCCAATCTCGACCTTCTGGCCCTCTGTCACCGAGAGCGCCGACAGATGGGCATATCGTGTCGCCAGCCCGTGCCCATGATCGATCTCGACCATGTTGCCATAGCCGCCTGACCACTCGGCTGTGATGACAGTGCCGGCCGCCGTGGCCCGCACCGGAGCGCCGTGCTCGTCCTTGAAGTCGATGCCGGTATGCATCGCCATTCCACGGGTAAACGGATCGACGCGGTAGCCAAAGCCCGACGTCGTATCGGCATCACCGCGCAGCGGGCGGCGTAGCGGCAGCACCTCGACGGTCCGGCGCAGCCGGTCCGCTTCGACCAGTGTCGTCTGCAGACGGTACACGAGGCTCTCGAACGGTCCGCCATTGGGATCAACCTTGACCGGCACGAAAGGGCCGCCCTGGGGACGGGCCTCGGGAGCCGCGAAACGGCCCCGATCAAGTCCGAGCTCGGCCAGCACCCCGCGGTAGCGGCTCTCGACCTGGCGGGCACGGGACTCGAAGGCGGCCAGCGTTGCCAGCTGCTGTGTCTCGAGACGCAGAAGCTTGATGTCGGCCCCCTTGATCCGCTGCTCGGGCGGAGCGCCGCGCAGGGTCTCGTCTTCGATCACCGAGACCACGGAGCTGCGGCTGCGGGCCTTTTCGCCGCCGGAACCCTGAGCCGGAGAGGGCGCACTGCCGCGCAGCGTGATCGGATCGGGTTGTGGCTTGGCAACGGGAGCGTAGGCCGATGCCGCATCCGGCACCGGACCTCCCTGGGCCCTTGCGGCGCCCGTGAGCGGCACAGCGGCAGGCTGCGGCAGCAACCGGGGCTTCGCCGGTGCCGAGGCTGTCGGGGCAGGCGGTCGCGGCAGCTGCTCGGCGAGCTGGGCCAGCGACGCGACGATGGCCTGGCGCGTCTCCAGCTG
>JBMOJG010000927.1:0-1699 GCA_049316925.1 Alsobacter sp.
TTTCGCGCTGTTTCGGCCGAACAGGTGGCCGCCTATGCGGCGGCCCTGGCCGAGCCGTCCCGCCGCGTGGTCGGCATCCTGACGCCGCGGGAGCCATGAGCATGGCGGGTTTCGTCGACAGGATTGTCCGGGTCGTGGCTGCGGCGCTGCTGCTCGCCGCCGGGTTCGATGCTGCCCGGGCACAGTCGCCGGTTGTCGAAGGCCGCTCCCCGGGCGGCATCGTGTTCCACCACGTGGTTCTGCCCGACACGCCGCTGCAGTCCGTGGCCTTTGGCTGGAAGGACGGGACAGCCCTGGCGGGCCGGCTGCCGGAGTGGACAGGATCGCTGGGCACGCGGCTGATGTTTGCGGGTGCCGGCGGCCTGCGCGAGGGCGCGCTGATCGAGGCGTGGCGCGACCAGCTCGGCGGTGCCAGCCTGTCGCAGACCATGACCCACACGGTGGGGATCATGACCGTGCCGGCGTCGAAGCTTGCGCCGGCCGGAGACTTGCTGCGCGCCAGCCTCACCGAGCCGGATCTGCCCCAGCCTGCGCTGGAGCGCCTGCGCAAGCAGATGGCGGATTCGTCGCGCCAGGGCGGCGCGTCGTCTGCCGGCCAGGCGCGGCGCTCGGCGATGCTGGCGCTGTTCGGCGATTCGCCGGAGACGCGCTTCCTGACCATGTCTCCACCCTCCATTATCGAGCGCGTCGAGCGCACGGACATCGCCACGTGGCGGGCGACCGTGCTGGTGCGCCAGGGGCTTGTGGTGACGTCGGCCGGCCCGGCAGACACGGCAACGCTGGGACCGGCGATCGACCGCATCTTCGGCGGCCTAGCTGCCGGCCCCGCCGCGGCGCCCTCGCGCAGCGCCACGGTTCCGGTGGCCAGGCCGTTGACCGTCGCCATCGAACGGCCGGGGTCCCAGTCGACCGTCATCCTCGCGGCGCCGGTGGTCGTGCCGCCGGGCGAAGCGCGGGTGCGGCTGCAGATGGGCCTGCAGGTGCTCGGCTCGGGAACGACATCGCGACTGTTTCGTGTCCTGCGCGAGAAGCTCGGGGCCACCTACGGGGCGTCTGCATCGCTGCAGCCCGTATCCGGCGACCTCAACCTCGTCGTGCTGGAGGCCGGTATCTCGACGGACCGGATCAAGCCGGCGCTCGCCGCCCTGCGCGAGGAGTATGCGCGCTGGCGGGAGACCGGCGTCGAGCCGCCCGAGCTCGACACGGTGCGCACGGCGCGGATCGCCGGCATCCGGCAGGCAAGGACCCAGCCGGCCAGCGTGGCCGTCGCGCTGCGCGACCTCGCCGTGCAGGACCTGCCACTCGGTGACTTCGACCAGGCCGAGGCCCGCACGCGGGACGCGACGCCGGCGGCGGTGTCGGCGGAAATCAGTGCGAGGATGCCGTCCGCGCTGGTGACGGTCGTGGTGACGCCGTCGGCCGCTGCCGTCGCCAGCGACTGCATCGTGCGCAATGCCGAGGAGGTCGCCGGCTGCCGCTGAGGCGGGTCCCGGTGCCTTGACAAGGCCCGGCACGCATGTGCTTTTCCGGCCAATTCAAGCCCGCCGGCCTGTTGCGGGCACGCTTCCAGAGGCCTGCCATGCACCCTTACCGGACCCACACCTGCGGCGCGCTGCGCGAGGGCGATATCGGGCAGGAGATCCGGCTTTCGGGCTGGTGCCACCGCATCCGCGACCATGGCGGCGTGCTGTTCGTCGAT
>JBMOJG010000928.1:0-1695 GCA_049316925.1 Alsobacter sp.
TCGGTGTCGATGTCCGCGATCTGGACCTGTTTGGCCAGCGCCTTGACCCAGCGGTTCTCGGCCGGGCTGGCCTGGTGGGAGTCATAGAACGGCCCGCCCGGCTCGGCCAGGGTGCGGAAATGCATCAGCTGCATGCTGTGGCAGGAGGCGCAGACCTCGCGGTACACCTTGTAGCCACGTTGCAGCTGGTTGCGGTCGAAGCTGCCGAACGGCCCTTCGAAGCTGAAACCACCGCTGCGCAGGGGCTTGGATTCCCCCCCCGCCGCGAGCGCGGGCTGGGCCGCCAGGGTCAGGCCGACAGCGGCGGCGATCAGGACCAGGGTCTTCTTCATGGCGCGGATATTCGTCTGGAGGATCATGGTCCCGCTCAGCCCTTCTCAGCGTCGCCGCCGAGGACCGGCTCCGAGATCGTCGCCGGGATCGGCAGCGGCGTCTCGCGCAGGCCCACGAGGGGCATGATGATCAGGAAGAAGGCGAAATAGTAGAGCGTCGCGAACCGGGTCAGCCAGAGATAGCTGTTCAGGTCCCCGTCGATCAGGATGAAGGTCTTGAAGGTCCCGATCACCGGCGCGTCGGGCAGCTGCGCCCCGCACCAGCCGAGGAGCATGCCCACGATCACGAAGAGGATGAAGAAGGTCCGCATCGTCGGGCGGTAGCGCATCGAGCGCACCTTGGACGTATCCAGCCAGGGCAGGATGAACAGCACGCCGATGGCACCGAACATGGCCAGCACCCCGCCGAACTTGTCCGGGATGGCGCGCAGGATCGCGTAGAACGGCAGCATGTACCACTCCGGCACGATGTGCGCCGGGGTCACCAGCGGGTTTGCCGGGATGGAGTTGTCGGCGTGCCCCAGGGCGTTCGGCATGAAGAATACGAACACCGAGAACAGCATGAAGAACACGATCAGCACGAAGCCGTCCTTGACCGTGTAGTAGGGGTGGAACGGCAGGGTGTCCTTCTTCTGGCGTTCCTTCGGGATCAGGATGCCGACCGGGTTGTTCTGACCGGCGGTGTGCAGGGCCCAGAGGTGCAACACCACACAGCCGGCGATCACGAACGGCAGCAGATAGTGCAGCGAGAAGAAGCGGTTCAGGGTGGCGTTGTCGATCGCCGGGCCGCCACGCAGCCAGATCAGAATGGGCTCGCCGATGACCGGAATGGCCCCGACCAGATTGGTGATCACCTCGGCCCCCCAGTAGGACATCTGGCCCCAGGGCAGGACGTAGCCGAGGAAGGCGGTGGCGATCAGCAGGAAGAAGATCAGGCAGCCGATGATCCAGATCATCTCGCGCGGGGCTTTGTATGAGCCGTAATACAGGCCGCGCAGCATGTGGATGTAGACCGCGATGAAGAACATCGAGGCCCCGTTGGCGTGGGTGTAGCGGATGATGTCGCCGCCGTTGACGTCGCGCATGATCCGCTCGACCGAGGCGAAAGCCATTTCGGTGTTGGGCACATAGTGCATGGCCAGGACCACGCCGGTCGCAATCTGGATCACCAGACAGACCATCAATATGGCACCGAAGGTGTACCAGTAGTTCAGGTTCCGCGGCGTCGGCAGCGCCAGATAGTCAGCGCCGAAGCGGACGATGGGCAGACGGGTGTCGAGCCATTTCTCGATGCCGGTCTTGGGGACATAGGTGGATTCGTGATCGCTCATCGGTCTCGCCCTCAGCCGATCTTGATGCGGGT
>JBMOJG010000929.1:0-1695 GCA_049316925.1 Alsobacter sp.
CAGTATGTCGACTGGGCCGGAGGCGTCCTCGCCGGCCGCCTCGGCCGGTCGCTGGTCGACGACACGGTCATCGCCAACACGATCCGGCTGACCCTGCCGGTGACGCTGGAACTCGTGCTGTGGGCCTTCCTGCTGGCGCTGGTGCTGGCGATCCCGCTCGGGGTGCTGTCCGCCTATTTCGAGGACCGGTGGATCGACCACCTGTCCCGCGCGGTCGCGGTGATCGGCGTGTCGATCCCGACCTTCTGGCTCGGCCTGATGCTCATCGCCTGGTTCGCGGTGGGACTGCGCTGGTTTCCCGCCGGCGGCTACGTGCCGTGGTCCGCCGGCGTGGGGCCGCATCTCGCCTCGCTGACGCTGCCGGCGGTGGCGCTCGGGCTCTACTATGTCGCCATCATCAGCCGCATGACCCGCTCAAGCGTCGCCGACGTGCTGTTGGCCGACCATGTGCGCGTGGCGCGGGCGATGGGCCTGCCGCGCCGGCGCATCCTCGTCTACGTCATGCGCAATGCGCTGAGTCCCGTGGTGACCGTCGCCGCCATGTCGTTTGGCTACATGTTCGGTTGGGCGCTGATCGTCGAGCAGGTGTTCAACATCCCCGGTCTGTCGCGCGCGCTGCTCAACGCCATTTTCCGGCGTGACTACATCGTCATCGTCGACCTCGTGCTTGTGATCACGGCGATTTTCCTCCTCGCCAACCTGATCGCCGACCTGCTCTACCGGGCGCTTGACCCGAGGATGGGCCGGTGAGCGCGCCGGTCGCGGCCACGCGCGGCGGGGCGCTTGCAGAGCTCTTCGGCCGGCCGGCGGGGCTGGTCGGCGCCGTCATCGTCGCCACCGTGATGGCGATGGCACTGTTTGCGCCGCTGATCGCTCCCTATGACCCGCTGGTCGTCGACCTGCCGCGCAAGCTGCTGCCGCCGAGCACAGTCCATTGGCTCGGCACCGACCCGACAGGACGCGACATTTTCAGCCGGATCGTCTGGGGTGCGCGCCCCTCGCTGGCCGTCGGCCTGTGTGCCGTGCTGCTCGGACTGGCCGGAGGCGTGGTCCTCGGCCTCACCTCGGCCGTGCTGCGCGGCTGGTGGGAGCAGGTGGCCATGCGCGCCATGGACGGGCTGGCGTCGATCCCGCTGCTGGTCTGGGCCATCGCCGTGGTCGGCATCGTCGGCGTCGGGCCGGTGACGCTCGGGCCGTTCACCTTCCCCAACGAGAGCAAGCTGATCCTGCTCGTGGGCCTGCTCTATATGCCGCCGCTGGCGCGCGTCACCTATGGGGGTGCGCTGCTCGAGGCCGGGCAGGACTATGTGCAGGCCCGACGCCTGCAGGGAGCAGGGCGCTGGTCGATCATGCTCGGCGACGTGCTGCCCAACTGCCTCTCGCCGGTCATCGTCCAGGCGACGCTGCTCGTCGCTGTCGGCATCGTCGTCGAAGCCTCGCTGAGCTTCGTCGGTCTCGGCGTCGAGCCGCCGCGGCCGAGCTGGGGCGGCATGCTTGCCGACGCCAGGCGCTCGCTGTTCTCCGGTGAGTGGTGGACCTACCTGTTCCCAGGCCTCGCCATCTCGCTCACCGTGATCGGCTTCAACCTGCTGGGCGATGCGCTGCGCGACCTGCTCGACCCGCGCAAGGTGGCCGGGACGGGCCGGATGGTGGTCTGACATGGCGCTGCTGGAGGTCGAGGACCTGGGCATCGGC
>JBMOJG010000930.1:0-1694 GCA_049316925.1 Alsobacter sp.
AAACCTTCACCTTTTATCGGCTGCCGCGCCAGCACCATAAACACATGAAGAGCACGGATGAGATTGACAAGACTTCGCGTGCCAAAATGTGCTATGGTGCTCTCGCGCGGGCGACTTCGTGGCGAAGAGCGGAACTCCGGCTGCAAGTTCCGCCAGGCCGCCTTTTCACAGCTCTGCCGGCTTGGAGCGTCCGCGCACCTTGGGCCGCGTCTGCCATTGAGCGACGAAATGCTCATATGCTTGCTCGGCGTGTCGGGCGATTTCCATTTCCTGATCTCGCAGTGCCTTGATGTTGTAGGCGTGAGCAGGCCCCGGGGTGTTGCCCTTCTTCTGCGGCTGCCCTGACTGCAGCTCCATGGCGCGGCGCTTGTTCGCGACGAGCGCGGGGCGCACCCAGCGATAATCGGTCTCCTTAGTCAGCAGATGCCAGCACAGTACGGTGAGCTTGCGGGCGAGCGCGACAGCGGCGATCTGGTGCCCGCGCTTGGCCCTGATCCGCACGAAGAAGGCGTGCAGCGGACCCGGTGCCTTCGCTGCCGCCCACGCGGCTTCGACCAGCATCGCGCGGGCGTGGCTACGACCGGACTTGCTGATCCGACCGTGATGGGCAGCGCCAAGCCCCGACTGACGAACCCGCGGGTTGAGGCCGAAGTAGCTCACCAGCTTTTGCGGACTCGAGAAGCGCCGGATGTCGCCGATCGCTGCAACAAGACCGGTGGCGACCACCAGATTGACGCCCGTGATCGTAATCAGCCGCGCGACCGAGGTGTCGTCAAGCGCCTCGCCGGCGATCTCCCTGTCGAGGGCGGCGAGATCCTCACCCATTCTGTCCAGTTCGCGCACGTGCCGTGCGATCGCGACACGCTCGTCATCGGGCACCGGCTGCCGTTCGAGCCAGGCGCGCCCGACCCTGCTGAACAGGTCGGCATGCGGACAGGGCGGGATCAGATGCGCGTGCAGGATCGTGTGCACCTCGTTCTTGATCCGCGTCCGGTGCCGGACGATTTGATAGCGGCGCGCAACGAGACGGCGTTTGCGCTCCGTCACGGCATCCGGCGTCCAGATCTCCGGAAGATATCCCGCCGCATACAGACTGGCGAGCGTGCCGGCGTCGACCTTGTCGGTCTTCACATGCGCGTGCGCGATCGCCTTCACCTGGAGCGGGTTTGCGATCACCACCCGCGCCACGAAGGGCGAGAGCACGCGCGACACCGCCATGCAGTTGCCTGTCGCCTCGATGACGACCTCGTCAGTCGCATGTAGGGTCTTGCCGAAGCCTTCGAGCGCCGTCCGGGTCATGTCGACCCGACCGGCGTGCCTGAGCTTGCCGTCTTCCCAAATTACCACCTCGCCAAAGGTTCGGTGGATGTCCATTCCAATCACGCGTCGCATCAGTTCCTCCTGTCAGCACAAGTGACGGGAGCGGTGGGCGACACGACACCTACGGATCCGCGCTCTCGGCGCAACCGGGCGAGTCGCAGAGGCGGCCAGCTACTAACTCGAGCTCTCAGCTCATGCTATACATCGGCCTGCCCACACTTTCGTGCTCCCGGTGCCTCTGTCCCGGATGGTCGCACCATACGCCGCAACTCGGCGAGTCGCAGTAGGAACGTTGGCACCAAGGAGACTCATACCGGTTACCAACATGCTCGAACGCTTCAACGAGGAGATCAAGCGTCGGACGATTATCCTGC
>JBMOJG010000931.1:0-1691 GCA_049316925.1 Alsobacter sp.
GCTCGAGACTCAAGCTGGCATCTTCAGACTCCGTGCCGAGCAGCCCGCCGGAAGCCTGGCAGTCGTGCGTGTCGCGACGCCGCCCGACGCACCCGCGGGTCCAAGCAAAAGACAAGTTCTGGGCGTGCCACTGTTCGCTGGAGTATCGCTCGGCGTTCTCATTGCATTACTGCACGCACAGTGGACGTCCCTTCGTCGGAACGCCGATCTCGCAAGATCAAGCGACCGGCTCGTCATAGAGCTCGTCCCGCGCTCGATTCGGATGTGGAAGTTCACCACCACCAACGCCACCAGCCCTTCGCCATGATCAACACCCACGAGATCCCCGTCACCGTGGCCGCTGCTGCTCGTCAGCGGCCACAGATGATCATCGTGGCCATGAGCATCGCCATCGCGGCCTGGCTCGTTCAGCTCATCAGCGGATTCAGGTTGCCGTGGACGCCCATCGTGATCACCGATGCGGACAGCGGAGCCGCAGTGCGCCAGATCGTCTTTACCATCGGCGGGTTGCTCGGCATTATCTGGCTGCTGCGAAATGCACGCCTGGCCGACATCACACGTGGACGCACTCCGATTATTCTCATGCTTGTCTGGACGGTGGCTTCGACAGCCTACTCGGCCGAGCCGGTTCTCACGATAAAACGGTCGATTATCCTTATCTTCTGCACCTTGCTCCTGACGGCGATGGCAACCGCAACAACCCGACCGACCGTCTCGGCAGGTTGGTGGATCACAGGAGCAACCAGTGCGGCCGCCTGGCTCTCTATAGCCATGAGCGTGGTGTTGCCCGCCGAGTGCTGGTCGATCGCCGAACGGCCCGGCCTCGCCGGACTCACCGGCCATCCCAACCAGTTGGGCGGCATCGTCGGAATCGGTCTCATCGTGTCGCTCGGCGTCAGCGCTCGCGGGCTCGGCCGCCTCGCGCTGCTCATCGCGCAGGCCGGTCTGGTTGCCGCACTGCTCATGACCAAGTCGATGACGTGCCTGACGTTTACCTTCGCGGGGATCGCGATCTTCGTCATTCTCCGAGCAAACCCGGCGGCACGCACATCCGCCCTCGTGCTGATCGTCCCCCTGCTCGCGGTTGTCGCGTGCATCGGCCTTGGGGTCATTCGCGACGATGCCCTCGCCGCCGCCGGTAAAGACGCGAGCCTCTCAGGCCGCACCGAACTATGGAGCGTTGTCAGTCGGGAAATCCGTGAGCGCCCGGTGCTCGGCGCCGGCTACGGCGCTTTCTGGCGCGAGGGACGAGGGCGTGAGTTGGTCGCAACCTGGAACCCGAGGCAATCGCACCAAGCGTACCTCGACCTGCTTCTCGACCTTGGAATCGTGGGCGTCGGAATTGCCGCGTCAATTCTGTTCTCCGGAACCATCGCCCCGCTCATCGCCTGCGCGGCAAGAGGTACAACCCCAACCGCCCAGCAAGCCTCGCTCATCGCGATGGTCCTTGCGCTCTGCGGCGTATACGCCTTCGGGGAGAGCTTCATGCTCAAAGCCGACAAGTTCCCCTTTTTCGTCCTGCTCTGGTCCATCCTTGCCATGACGGACGCCCGCTCAGTCGTTGAGCCTGCGATACAGAGTCGCGAGGGATACGCCCAGGAGTTTGGCGGCCTCACGCGCTGACCCATTCGTGCGGGCCATCGCACGCCGGATCAACTCTCGCTCCATTTCGTCTAGCGTGGGATCGGCTC
>JBMOJG010000932.1:0-1688 GCA_049316925.1 Alsobacter sp.
GGGCTTGTGCGGGCCTGTGCAGACGCGTCGAAGCAGTTCTCACACGGCCTCGGCCAGGAGCAGACGCATGTGGCCGACCGCTATGGGGTTCAATCAAAGGAGGGCCCCGGTCTGGCCGTAATCCGAACGGCGCGACGAGCCCCACAGATCGACCGACGCAGGCACCGCCGGCCAGGCTCGAGGCTCGCGGGCACCTTGCGCGGGGAATGTCTCCATGCCAAAGCTGTATTCCAGCGTGAGGCCATCCGGATCCAGGAAGTACAGGAACACGCTCCCCGATATCGGATGGCGCCCTGGTCCGAAAGCGATCGGTACACGGTTGTGCCTCATGCGATGCAGTGCGCGCCCGATGTCATCGATCTCGGAGACCATGAAGTTCAGGTGGTGCATCCTTGCGGCGGGAGCATAGGCGATGCCCAGGCCGTGGTGATACGGCGAGTGCGCCGGCCGCAGGAAGGTGGTACCGCCGTCGATCCAATCCGACACTCTGAAGTCAAGTTCTTTCCTCACCCATCCGACCGCGGCCTCGGCATGCGGCGTCGCGAAGACGACGTGCCCCAGTCGCTGTATTCGGGTGTGCGAGCTCAAGCAGGGCTCCGGACCTGTGGCAGGTCGATGCTCTTCGAACGCCATGCCCGCACCGGTGACCGGTTCGACGAATCGCAGTGCCCGCGAGTCATCCCTGCCTCGGCTCTGCTCACAAGCCACGCCGGCTGCCGCAAGCCGGATCGCAAGCCGGTCGATTTCTCCATCAGCCGCGACGCGCCAGACTGTGAGGCTGCAGCCCGCAGTGGGCCCGGCCCGCAACACGAGTCGCTCACCGTCTTCGCCGGCGGCGAAGAGCCGAGCGCCCGCGTCTTCGCCCAGGGGCGTCAGGCCGACCATGTCCTCGTAGAAGCGCGCGGACCGATCGAGGTCGCTGACGACGAGTTCGACGCGTGCCAGCCCGGTGCATGCGATGGGGCTATTGTCCCGCACGAGGTCACTCCGGCTTCAGGCCGGCCACGCGTACCAGTTCGCGCCACTTCGGTGTCGTGTCGCGGACCATCGCGCCCAGGGCGGCCGACGTGCTGGCCAGGGGCAGGCGCCCGCTCGCATCCAGGCTGCTGCGGACGTCTGGCAAGGCAAGCACCTTCGCCACCTCCTGCTGCAGCCGCTCGACGATCGCTCCGGGGGTGCCGGCCGGAGCGAGCAGCGCGACCCAGCTGTTGTCGATGTCCGCGATTCCGCGCTCGGCGAATGTGGGTACGTCGGGAAGCGCCGCCATGCGGCGCTCGCCGGTGACCGCCAACGCGCGCAGCCGACCCGCCTTCACCTGCGGCACCAGGCCCGCCGCGCCCTCGAACACCATGTCGACGTCGCCTGCTATGGCGGCGGCCACTGCGGGCGGCCCGCCGCGGTAGGGGATGTGGAGCAGGTGCACGCTTGCGCGGTGTTCGACCAGTTCCAGAAGGACGTGGGGCGGCTGTCCGACGCCCGACGAGGAGTAGCTGAGCCGACCTGGTTGCCCACGGGCGGTCTTGAGCAGCCCGTCGAGCGTCGTGAACGGCGAGTCGGCCCGCACCGCAAGAACCACCTGGGATGCCCACAGCGCGGTCACCGGTGCGAAGTCGGTGACCGGATCGTAGGCGGGCTTGTCAAACATCCACGGGTTGACCGTCAGCTGCGTGAAGCTCGACAACCCGAAG
>JBMOJG010000933.1:0-1687 GCA_049316925.1 Alsobacter sp.
TGAGGGTTTCGGGCGAAAGCGACACGGTCGGCGGCGTCGGCCGTGTCTGGAACGTGCCGCCATCGGCCGGCCGCAGGGCTGCGAAGGTCGATGCGCCGACATAGCCGGGGAGGAACGCCGCGATGGCGGCAAGCCCTGTGGGGCCGTCGGCACGGCCCGTGGCGATGCGGTCGAGCTCGTTCATCTGGAAAATCGGGATTTCATGGGCGATGGCGCGCAGCGGCGCCGGCAGGGCGTCGGTCGGCAGGCCGATCCGGTCGGCGGGCAGATAGTAGTTGGAGCCGAACAGCAGGCCGGTCGAGGTCCCGTCATGCCGGCGGTTGATGTCCGAGAGATCGCCGTCGAGATGGTAGTTGGTGATCAGGCTGGCGTTGCGGGCCACGTTGTCCTTGCCGATCAGCGCGACGACGCCGTCGTTTACCCCCACATTGGTGAAGGTGTAGGCCTTCGTGCCGGTCGCGAGGCCGGCCGTCATCGCGTGGATGCCGCCGAGGCTGGAGCCGGTGAAGGCCAGCTTCTCGCCATAGCGCGCCCTGGCGGCGCGGCCGAGCGCGACGGCCTGCCGGTTTTGCTCGGAGACGTTGTGGTTGTCGGCTGCGGCATAGAAGTCCGTCCGCCAGTCCTGCAGCCCGAGGGACGCGTCGGATCCCCGGAACGCGACGACATGCTCGCCCGTGAGGTCGTTGACGTAGAGTTCGGCGTCGAACCCGGTGCGGCGGTCGTGGAGCGGGACGCCGTCCAACGCCGAGGCCTGCTCGCGGCGCCAGCCGGGCTTGAGGCCGACATCCACGCCGTAGGCGCCGATCGCCAGGCGAACATACTCGGCGCCGCGCGCGGCAATTTCGCGGGGGACCGGCGGCAGCGGCCCGGCCGGCGTGGTGGGGGCCGGCGCCGTGAAGGTCTTCAGGATGTTGGCAAACCCGGCCGCCGAGGCCGGCGACACGCCGGTGCCGATGCCGAGATTGAACAGATTCGCGACAATGCCGACCATGACGCGCTCCCGGGCCCGGATTGCCGGACGGTCCGGCAGTTCACGCAATCAATTGCTAATTGTGTTTTTGGACCGTTGTCCTTCCCCGCAATGCGACCTGACGCGACGCCCTGCAACGTTTTGTGCCGTTCGCATCGAAGCCGCCGGTGGCCGTGATTGCTTTCCGGTCGTCCGCGGCTATAGTCCCCGCCACCTTTTTGGGCTGCGCCCGCATCCGGCGGTTCGCGCAGCCCTGTCCCTTGTGGAGGTTCTTCCGGTGATCACGCCTGCTCTCGCCCAGACCGCGACTCCGGCCGGCGGAATGGACATGTTCGTCCAGCTCGTGCCGTTCGTGCTGATCTTCATCATCATGTATTTCCTGATCATTCGGCCGCAGCAGAAGCGGGCGCGCGAGCATCAGGACATGATCAAGAACGTGCGGCGCGGTGACCAGATCGTCATGAATGGCGGCATTCTTGGCAAGGTCACCAAGGTGGGCGACGAGCCCGACATCGAGGTCGAGATTGCTGATGGCGTGCGCGTACGCGTGCTTCGCGGCATGATCGCCGAGGTCCGCGCCAAGGGCGAGCCCGTCAAGCCCGCGTGATCTGTTGGCCTGTCCGGCGGCCCACGGCCGCGCCAAGGGGTTCCTCCCGACGATGCTCCGTTTCTCGCGACTGAAGACATTCGGCGTCGTGATGCTCACCGTCATGGCGG
>JBMOJG010000934.1:0-1682 GCA_049316925.1 Alsobacter sp.
ATCGACCCTCGGCGGACAGGGTCTGTTCTGATCTCGCCGCCCTGAAGCGGCCGGTCATGCACGGCCACAGGCACCCTCATGAGGCACCGCGGCGGAGGACACGAGTCAGCCTGCCCTTCGGGCGCTCGAAACGCGAGGCACAGGCAAGAACGTCCGGGCCGCCACTACCGCGGCAGGTCGAGTTCAAGCCGCACGGGCAGCTTCGTGTTTGCCTTCAAGGGCCAGCTGCGCGGGCCGCCCGCACCCCAGACCCAGACCGATCCGTCCGACTTGATGGCGAACGATTGATTGCCGGCGGCCAGGATGGACTTCACGCCGGCAATCTTCGGGATGACCGGCGTCGGCTGATAGGTCTCGGCAACGCCCGCGCCTATCTGGCCCCAATCGGTGTTGCCCCACCCACGCAGCGTGCCGTCCTTGAGCAGCACGATGGTGTGCCGCCCTGTGAGCCCGACGGTCAGGGCCGTGACGCCGGAGACGCCGGCCACGCGTTCCGGAACCAGTTCAAAGCCGGAGGTCGTGCCCGGCGGGTTGGTCCGCGAGCCGTTGCCGAACTGACCATGCCAGTTGGCCCCCCACACCCAGACGGTTCCGTCCCTCTTCAGCGCCGTGGACATCCCGTTGCCCGCGACGACCGCGATCACGTCGGCCAGGCCCGGCACCTCGGCGGCCTGGTCCATCGGGAGCTCCTGCCGCGGCGGTCGACCGAGCGCGCCGTAGTGGTTGGAGCCCCAGGACAGCACGCGGCCGTCGCCAGTCAGTGCCAGCACGTGAGCGCCACTGGTGGACAAATGGACAATACCGCTCACCCCAGGCACACGCACCGGGGTGGTCGCCGGCGGCCCGGACTCGCCATATCGCTTCGGATGCTGGCCGTCCCCGATGACGCCGGCGCCACGGCTTCCCCAGGCCGAGACACTACCGTCCCGATGCAACGCGAGGGCTGAGCCACCTGCCGCACTGATCTGCACGACATCGACCAAGCCCGCGACGCGGACCGGTCTGGCGACACCGTTTTGGAACGCCTTCGAGAAATCACGGAAAGACACCGATCCGTCGCCCATCTGGCCGGCATCCGCCCGGCCCCACGCCACCACGGTGCCGTCTGCGAGCAGCGCATACGAGGTACCTTCGCCCGCCGCCACGTCGGTGGCACGGCTGGGGAGCGGGATGAGCACCGGAAGGTTGAAGCCTGCGTCGAGCCGGTTGCTCCCGCCCGCAGCGCCGAGCTGCCCGTCGTCAAAGGCGCCCCAGCCGACGACCTGGCCTTCGGCACCGAGCAGCAGCTTGTGGCGTTCACCCACGATCTTCGAGACAGCGGTCCCGGCGGGCTGGGCACCGATCGGTGTACTCACTGCCCAGGCAAGCATCGCAAACGCAACGGTGATGCAGCGCATGCCTAAGATTATAGAGCGCCCCTCCCGTGGTGGGTGGCTGCAGTGAGCAGTCGTCATTCGGTGCATTGCAGCCCGCGTGATCAACCGCGCTTTGCCGAGATTGTGCGGTCGTCGCCCGACACACCGAGAGTCTGCGTGGCGAGGCTCGTGCCGATGGTCCGGGTGTGCATCGGCGGCGGCGGCGCACGCACCCGTCTGGTTGACCCGAAAGCCGACGGTCGCCGGCGACCGCTCCTGGCCGAGGCTGTGTGAAAACCCCCTCACATCGCGCCTGACGGATCCGTA
>JBMOJG010000935.1:0-1681 GCA_049316925.1 Alsobacter sp.
ACAGCGTTTCCCAGATGGCAACCAGGACAAGGATGCCGGCGTTGAGCGCTGCCACGCCGAGCGGCCACAGGGTTGGCACAGTCAGCGCAAGAAGGGCCATGAGTCCGAGCCCAACGAGGTGCGACAACGGCCATCGGCCGAGCGTCACCCGTTTGAACATCAGCGTGCCGCCGATGAACAGCACGGAGCCGCCGACAAGCATCACGGCCGTCTTGGCATCGGTCGGACCATACGGATGGGCTAGCACGAGTTCGTCGGCAACGGCTGCCACGACGATGCCGGCGACAATCGGCAGATGCAGATAGGTGTAGGCCAGACGCGCGATGCTGCTGGAGTGCACCCTGTCAGACCGGACAGGGTGCGGGTTGATTTAGGCGCACTGGGCTCGGAACTCTCTTGGCGAGAGGAACCGCAATCCGGAGTGCGGGTGAACCTGATTGTAGTCGTCGAACCAGACCGGCAACAAGGTCATGGCCGTCTCGGCGTCGGTCAGGATGTGGTGGCGGACATAGTCACGGCGCAACGTTTTTACGAAGCTCTCCGATATGCCATTGCTCTGCGGTGAACGAACCGGCGTGAAGGCCAGTTTCAACCCGAGCGCAGTGGCGGTATCGGCCGTCTCGCCGGCGATATAGGCCGAGCCATTGTCACTGAGCCATTCGACCGGGTGAGCGGTGTGGGTGCCGCCAAAGCGGCGTTCGACGCAGACGATCATCATGTCGCGGACCATGTCGCCCGAGACACCGGCTCCCGCGACTGCGGACCAGGCGATGATTTCCCGATCACAGGCGTCGATGGCGAAGAGCACCCGGACAACGGCCCCGTCACGGCAATGCAGTTCAAGGTGATCCGAGCACCATCTGACGTTTGATTTCAGGGCGATGACGACGCCGTCGTGGGTGCGGCCCGGCCGTCGGGCAGTATGGCGCAAAAGCGTCAGGCCGTTCCATTGCAGGATCCGCAGAACCCGTTTGCCATTGATCCTCGCCTTGCCGGCGGTGACCAGCTCGCGGTTCACCAGGGCTGTGATCCGCCGGTAGCCGTAACTCGGACGGGCGTCGACGATCGGCCGGATCAGGGCGAGCAACTCGTCGTCGGCACGCCGGGGTCCACGGGTTGGCCGCCGCCGGGGAGCGCCCGTCTGCTCGATCAGGTTCGAACGGGAGACCTCGAGCGTCTCAGCGATCGTCTTCATCGCGAACCGTCCTCGTCCCCGTTCCACGACTTCAGCTGCAACGATTGTTTTTTTACCCGCGCGACATCGAGCGCTTCCTTCAGGATCTCGACTTCCATCGTCTTGCGGCCGAGAAGGCGTTCAAGATCGCGGACTTGCCGCTCAAGATCACGAACACGGGACGACCCCACGACATCCTCGTCGACCGCGACAGCAACCGCACCGCCTTCGGTCATGCGCCGCTTCCATGCAAACAGCATGGCAGGGGCGATCCCATGCCGGCGGGCAACCGAACTCACGGAGTTGCCGGGCTGCATCGTCTCTCCGACGATCGCCACCTTCTGCGCCGTGCTCCATCGCCGGCGGCGCTGAACGGAAGTGATGACCTCGATGCGGGACGTACGACCGGGAGAGCCCATTTCGTCAGTGTGCATAGTCATATCCATAGGCGTATGCCTATGCCTTATCCGCTAGGCACCCTGTCCGGTCAAAACGGGGTGCACTCCA
>JBMOJG010000936.1:0-1681 GCA_049316925.1 Alsobacter sp.
ATCACCGCATGGCGGGACTTCATGCTGGTGCTGGGGGCCGCGGCCTTCGCCGCCTTCCTGGTGGCCAACCTGATGGCGGTGGCGCTGGCCTTCGCCACCCAGCGCTTCACCTGGCATCAGGGCCAGCGCATCGCCGAGCGCATGTTCGAGGGCTGGCTGGCCCTGCCTTGGCTCGATTTCATGCGCCGCAACAATGCCGAGCGGCTGAACCTGCTGTTCACCGAGACGATCCGGGTGGTCGGCAACGTGCTGGTGCCGGCGGTGACGCTTGTCGCCCGCGGCCTTGCGGCGATCCTGATCCTCGCCCTGCTGGTGTTGATCGATCCGGCGGTGGCGGTGTTTGCCGGGGTGGTGTTCGCCGGCGCCTACGGAGTTCTGTACGCCGTGCTCCACCGCCGCATGCTGGCCTGGAGCCGCGAGGCGCTGGCGGCGCGCGCCCATGCGCAGCAGGTGGCGGGTGAGGCGCTGGGCGGCTTCAAGGCGCTGGTGTTCAGCGGTGGCGAGCCGGAGGCAGTGAACCGGTTCCAGGCCCTGTCGCAGCGCATCGCCACCATCGAGGCGCGCAACCAGATCGTCGCGATCCTGCCGCGCTATGTGCTGGAGACGGTGGGGTTCGGCACGCTGTTCGTCGTGATTTTGGTGCGGCTGATGGGCGGCGGCAGCGTCGCCGAGGTGCTGCCGCTGGCCGGCGCCTATGCGTTTGCCGGCGCGAGGCTGCTGCCGGCGCTGCAGCAGGCTTATGCGGCCGCGACGCTGCTGCGCGGCAGCCGGCCGTCGCTGGACCTGATCGCGGGAGAACTCGCGGGCGCAGGGACACTTCTGGCCTCGGTTGCCGCCGAGCCGTGGGCGGGCGCCGGCCACGTCGCGCTGCGCGGCGTCGGCTTCCGCTACCCCGGCGCGGATGCCGCCACGCTGGACGGCATCGATCTCGACGTGCCGCCCGGCGGCTGCATCGCCATTGTCGGCCGCAGCGGCGCCGGCAAGAGCACGCTGGTCGACCTTCTCACCGGGATCATCCCGGCGACGCAGGGGAGCGTCACGGTCGACGGGCAGGAGCTGGTCGCTGCCGCCCGGGCGCGCTGGATGGGCGCCGTCGGCTATGTGGCGCAGGACACGTTCCTGGTCGATGCCGGCATCGGCCGTAACATCGCGCTCGGGTTGCCCGGCGGCGCCAGCCCCGAGGCGGTGCGCGCGGCGGCGGAACAGGCGCAGATCGCCGACTGGATCGAGGCCCAGGCTGCCGGCTATGACACGCCGGTGGGCGAGCGCGGGGCCGGCCTCTCGGGCGGCCAGCGCCAGCGCATCGGCCTCGCCCGTGCGCTGGTCCGGCAGCCGCGCCTGCTGATTCTCGACGAGCCGACCAGCGCGCTGGACGAGGCGACCGAGGCCGAGGTCGGGCGCTCGCTGGCGGCGCTGAAAGGCCGCATGACGCTGGTGATCGTCACCCACCGTCCCGCTTTGCTCGGGATGGCCGACCGGACCTACACGCTGGAGGCCGGCCGCCTCGTCGCGCAGGAGACACGCGGATGATCCGCAAGATCGGCTTCTGGTTCGACTATGACCAGACCTGGACATTCACGGCGCTCTACCACGCGCTTGCCGAGCGCTACCCGGGCCTCTCGACCTGCGGTTTCGTGATGAACGACCGCTACTGGGACCATGCGGTGCAGAACCTGCCGCC
>JBMOJG010000937.1:0-1681 GCA_049316925.1 Alsobacter sp.
CTTCCCGCGTCCGGTCCTTCGAATTGTTGTCGTAGACGTAGATGTCGGCGTCCGGCAATGCCTGCCGGAAATCCCGGACGACGGAAGCAATGGCAGCTTCCTCGTTGTAGCAGGGAATCAGAACCGCCACGCGCGGTTCAGCCGGGAATGGCTTCAACTCTTTGCCCATTCTGATGGAATCTCTTTGAGGGTACAGGCACAATGGGCCCGAGCGAGCCTATGCGCATCTCATCAGGATGACACATCCAACCCGGAACCGGGGCAAAATGCCCCTTGTTTCTGGCCCCGATGGTATTCTAATGGGAGGCGAAACGGAACATTCATGGCCACGCTCACACCCACGGCTGACTACACAGTTCGCGACCAGGAGCGGATGCGCAGCGCCCACCGTTACTTTGATTGGCAACTTGCGCTCGCCAAGCCCTGGCTGGGCAAGCGGGTCCTGGAGATCGGCTGCGGCATGGGGAACTTCACCCGCACCATTCTCGACCGCGAACTCGTCGTCGGCCTCGACGTCGAAGCGGACTGCGTCACCCGCCATCGGGAGAACCACCGCGACTGCAAGAACGTTGTCTCGCTCCATGTCGACGCGGCCGACCCCGCGTCCATCGCCGAATTGAGCGCCTACCGGCTCGATTCCGTCGTGAGCCTCAACGTGCTGGAACATATCGAGGACGATCACCAGACCCTCCGCAACCTCTGGCAGATCCTTCCTCCCGGCGGCCGCGTTGTGCTCATCATCCCCGCTTTCCAAGCGCTTTACGGTCCGATCGACCATCTACTGGGCCATTATCGCCGCTACACGCGCCAGTCGGTCCGCGAGCTTGCCGCCGCCACCGGGTTCGAACCCGTTGAGCTGTATTACTTGAATCTGGTTGGCTTTTTCGGCTGGTGGGCGAATGCCAAGATCTTTAAGCGCACCGAACAGTCGGAGACGCAGATCGCCACGTTCGACAAATTGATTGTGCCGTGGCTGCGCCCGCTTGAATCGGCGATCCGGCCGCCGGTTGGCCAGAGCGTCTTCACCGTTCTCGAAAAGCGGGTCGCCAAGTAAGGGATGTCTCCGTCGACGTTGCAGGCCTTCCTGCAGACCAAGCCCATCGTCGGGAACGCGTTCGAAATCTCCGCCGCGCGGGCCTATCAGCACGACGAGGGCGACTATGATCGCCAGTACGGCCTGGAACGGTTTTCGGTGGACGATCTGACCCGAGAGGCCAGTTATCTTATGGATATCTGCGCCCGCCACGGATTGCCCCAGGGGGCGCCGGTTCTGGAGATCGGCTGCGGAACGGGCCGCGTCTCCATCGGCCTGGCACTGCAGCCAGGGATGGGTCATCTGCTCATCACGGATCCTTCCCCCGCCTTTTGTGGCATCGTCCAGAAAAAGCTCGACGGTCTGCCGGTCAAGGCCGCTCAGGTCGATTACGGCATCCTTCAGGCGGAGGACGTGCAGTTGTTGCCGCCCGGCTCCGTGTCGATGATCCTCCTCCGCAGCGTCCTCCACCACATCCTGGACGTCGACGGCTTCCTCCGCGGCTGCGCCTCCGTACTTCCTGCCGGCGGCCTGCTGGTCTGCGAGGAGCCGTATTACGACGGTTATATGATGATGGGGTTTCTCGGCCAGTTCATTGAAGACGCCCTCACCGGCGCCGGCTACACCTGCACGCCCCAGGAGAAGCAG
>JBMOJG010000938.1:0-1678 GCA_049316925.1 Alsobacter sp.
CGAGTACCGGCAGAAATTCGCCAAACCGGTCGTCATCGACATGTTCTGTTACCGGCGCTTCGGCCACAACGAGGGCGACGAGCCGACCTTCACCCAGCCGCTGATGTACAAGTGGATCCGCCAGCAGAAGACGACGCTGGAGCTCTACTCCGCCAAGCTGATCGCCGAGGGCGTGGTCACCGAGGGCGAGGTCGACAAGATGAAGGCCGACTGGCGCGCGCGCCTCGAGGCCGAGTTCGAGGCAGGGCAGGCCTACAAGCCCAACAAGGCCGACTGGCTGGACGGGCGCTGGGCCGGGCTGAAGGCCACCAAGGAGAGCGAGGACGACGCGCGCCGGGGCCAGACGGGCGTCGCCATCGCGACGCTGCGCGCTATCGGCGACAAGATGACCACCGTGCCGGAGGGGTTCAACGTCCACAAGACGATCCAGCGCTTCCTCGACAACCGCCGCAAGGCGATCGCGACCGGCGAGGGGCTCGACTGGGCGACCGGCGAGGCGCTGGCGTTCGGCACGCTGGTGGCCGAGGGCCATCCGGTGCGCCTGTCGGGCCAGGACTGTGAGCGCGGCACCTTCTCGCAGCGCCATTCGGTGCTGATCGACCAGGAGAACGAGGCGCGCTACACGCCGCTGAACAACATCGCCGACGGCCAGGCCCGCTACGAGGTCATCAACTCGATGCTGTCGGAGGAGGCGGTGCTCGGCTTCGAGTACGGCTACTCGCTGTCAGAACCCAACGCCCTGACGATGTGGGAGGCGCAGTTCGGCGACTTCGCCAACGGCGCCCAGGTGGTGTTCGACCAGTTCATCTCGTCGGGCGAGCGCAAGTGGCTGCGCATGTCGGGGCTCGTCTGCCTGCTGCCGCATGGCTATGAGGGCCAGGGACCGGAGCACTCATCGGCCCGCCTCGAGCGGTTCCTGCAGATGTGCGCCGAGGACAACATGCAGGTCGCCAACTGCACGACGCCGGCGAATTATTTCCACATCCTGCGCCGGCAGCTGAAGCGCGACTTCCGCAAGCCGCTGATTCTGATGACGCCGAAATCACTGTTGCGCCACAAGCGCGCGGTGTCGCGGCTCGATGAGTTCGCCGAGGGCTCGTCGTTCCACCGCGTGCTGTGGGACGACGCCCATGTGCTCAAGGGCGAGAAGATCAAGCTCGCCAAGGACGCCAAGATCCGCCGTGTCGTGCTGTGCTCGGGCAAGGTCTATTTCGACCTTTACGAGGAACGCGAGAAGCGCGGGATCGACGACGTCTACCTGATGCGCGTCGAGCAGCTCTATCCGTTCCCCGTCAAGGCGCTGGCCACCGAACTGGGCCGCTTCAAGAACGCCGACGTGGTGTGGTGCCAGGAGGAGCCCAAGAACATGGGCTCTTGGAGCTTCGTCGAACCCTATCTCGAATGGGTGCTGACGCGCGCCGGCTCCAAGGTGAAGCGGGCCCGCTATGCCGGCCGGGCCGCCTCGGCAGCGACGGCCACCGGGCTCATGTCCAAGCATCTTGACCAGCTGCGCGCCTTCCTCGAGGAGGTCTACGCCGGCTGACCGTTCCGGCCGCGCCCGGCCCCGGCCGGCGCGGCCTCCTCCGCACGCAGTGTCCTAGACCGGCCCGTGCCGGATCCGGGCCGACCGACAGACAACAGGGGTTTTGCCCATCATGGCGACAGAAATCCGCGTCCC
>JBMOJG010000939.1:0-1676 GCA_049316925.1 Alsobacter sp.
GGTCTCGGGTGCCGGATGGCAGCCGCTTTACGACGCCAGGCTCGATACCGGTGCGCGCGACCGCAAGCCGACGCTGGCCTTCGAGCGGCGTGCGCAGATCACCCAGCGAACCGGCGAGGACTGGGGCAACGTGGCCCTCACCGTGTCGACGGTGCGTGCGGCGCGTGGCACCGCCGCTCCCGATGTGCAGCCGATGCTGATGACATTCTACGAACCACCGGTCGTGTATAGCGAGCAGCGCCGCGACGAGATGGTGCGCAGCAAGGCCGCCGAATCGGTGGCGCGGATGGCGCCGGCTGCAGCGCCGCCGGCGCCCGCCAAGGTGGTGGCTACCGAGCAGGAGGCGGTGCTGGAGAGCGGTGCCTTCCAGGCGGCGTTCCGGGTCGCCGGCACGGCCACCGTGCCGGGTGACGGCACGCCCAAGGCGCTGCTGCTGGGCAGCCGCAGGGCGGATCCGTCACTGAGCGTGCGCGTCGCCCCCGCCCTCGACGAGACCGCCTATCTGGACGCCGCCTTCATCAATGAGGAGGACGCGCCGGTGCTGCCGGGCACGGTGACACTTCACCGCGACGGCACCTATGTGGGTCGCGGGCGGATCGGCCTCGTTGCTCCCGGCGACAAGGTCGAACTCGGCTTCGGCGCCGACGACAAGGTCAAGGTGATGCGGGTGCCGGTGCGGCGGCGCGAGAGCGAGCCGTCGTGGATCGGCTCGACCAAGACCGAGCTGCGCGAATTCAAGACGACGGTAACGAACCTGCATGACTCGGCGCTGCGGATCACCGTGACCGACCAGATCCCGGTGTCGGAAAACAGCGCGATCACCATCGAGCCGACCGGCGTGACGCCGCCGACCGAGAAGGTCGTCGCCGACAAGCGCGGCGTGATGGCCTGGGGCTGGGACTATCAGGCCGGCGAGCAGAAGGAGATCCGCCTCGGCTGGCGGATGAAGTGGCCGGCCGACCGCGAGGTGGTGATCCAGGGCCAGCCCCCGGGCCTGCCGCGGCGCTGATCCAGGGCGGCTCCCTTTACGCTCCGGGCCGGAGCGGCTAACACATCGCGACAGCCCCGGCCGTTTCCGATACGCATGGATCCGCCGGGGTTTTTCGTGATGGGGCAGGGCGGCCTTCGGCCGCGCGCCGTACGGAGTGACCGGCAATGGCCAATGTCGTCGTCGTGGGGGCCCAGTGGGGCGACGAGGGGAAAGGCAAGATCGTCGACTGGCTCAGCGAGCA
The DNA here is from genome assembly GCA_049316925.1 of Alsobacter sp. Taxonomy (GTDB): domain Bacteria; phylum Pseudomonadota; class Alphaproteobacteria; order Rhizobiales; family Beijerinckiaceae; genus Alsobacter. The sequence goes on from JBMOJG010000939.1 coordinate 1,233, forward strand.
GGCCGATACGGTCGTGCGGTTCCAGGGCGGCCACAATGCCGGCCATACGCTGGTCATCGGACCCAACACCTACAAGCTGTCGCTGCTGCCCTCGGGCGTGGTGCGGCCGGGCAAGCTGGCGGTGATCGGCAACGGCGTGGTGCTCGATCCGCACGCGTTGGTGGCCGAAGTCACGAAGCTGCAGGCGCAGGGTGTCGCGATCAGCCGGGCCAATCTGCGGATTGCCGACAATGTGCCGCTGATCCTGTCGCTGCACCGCGAGCTCGATGCGCTGCGCGAATCGGGTGCGGCCGGCACGACCATCGGCACCACCAAGCGGGGAATCGGTCCGGCCTATGAGGACAAGGTCGGCCGCCGGGCGATCCGGCTGATGGACCTGGCCGAGCTCGACACGCTGCCGGCGAAGATCGACCGGCTGCTGGCCCACCACGACGCGCTGCGCCG
>JBMOJG010000940.1:0-1674 GCA_049316925.1 Alsobacter sp.
TCGGGCGGCAAGGGCGGTGCCGAGGACAAGATCGCGGCGATGGAGGCTGCGGGGATCCGCGTGTCGCCGTCGCCGGCACGGCTCGGCAAGACCCTGGTGGACGTGCTGAAGGGCTGACGCCGGCGGTCCGGCGACAGACGTGACCACGGACCGGCGCCTGCCGGTCCGTCTCCGCCGGCCGGACCGCGTCCCGGGCCGGCCCACAAAGCAGAGCGACAAGGAAACGAGATGGCACGCCAGGACCAGAACGACGCGTTCCTGCAGACCTCATTCCTGTACGGCGCGAACGCCGCCTATATCGAGGACTTGTATGCGCGGTTCCAGCAGGATCCCGGATCGGTCGACGCCGAGTGGCAGGCGTTCTTCGGCGCGTTGAAGGATGATGGCGCGGCGATCGCCCAGAATGCGCGCGGCGCCTCGTGGACCCGACTGAACTGGCCGGTCGCCGCCAATGGCGAGCTGATCTCGGCGCTCGACGGCAACTGGGGCGTTGTCGAGAAGGTCGTCGGCGACAAGCTGAAGGACAAGGCCAAGGCCGCCGGCAGCGGGCTCTCCGCCGCTGACCTGCAGCAGGCGACCCGCGACTCGGTGCGTGCCCTGATGATGATCCGCGCCTACCGCATGCGCGGCCATCTGCACGCCGATCTCGATCCGCTGGCGCTCGAGCCACGCAAGGACCACGAGGAGCTGCACCCGTCGTCCTACGGCTTCACCGAGGCCGACTGGGACCGCCGCATCTTCATCGATCACGTGCTGGGGCTGGAGTTCGCGACGATCCGCGAGATGCTCGCCATCCTGAAGCGGACCTACTGCTCGACCATCGGCTACGAGTTCATGCACATCTCCAATCCGCAGGAGAAGGCGTGGATCCAGGAGCGCGTCGAGGGGCCGGACAAGGAGATCGCGTTCACGCGCGAGGGCAAGCGCGCCATCCTCAACAAGCTCGTCGAGGGCGAGGGCTTCGAGAAGTTCATCGACGTCAAGTACACGGGCACCAAGCGTTTCGGCCTTGACGGCGGCGAGTCGCTCATCCCGGCGCTCGAGCAGATCATCAAGCGCGGTGGCAATCTCGGCGTGAAGGAGGTCGTGGTCGGCATGGCCCATCGCGGCCGGCTCAACGTGCTCACCCAGGTGATGGCCAAGCCGCACCGGGCGCTGTTCCACGAGTTCAAGGGTGGGTCCTACGCCCCCGACGAGGTCGAGGGGTCGGGCGACGTCAAGTACCACCTGGGTGCGTCGTCCAACCGCGACTTCGACGGCAACACGGTGCATCTGTCGCTGACCGCCAACCCGTCGCATCTGGAGATCGTCGATCCGGTGGTGCTGGGCAAGGTGCGCGCCAAGCAGGACCAGCTCGCCGACGTGGTCGAGCGTTCCAAGATCATGCCGCTGCTGATCCATGGCGACGCCGCCTTCGCCGGTCAGGGCGTGGTGGCGGAGTGCCTCGGCCTGTCGGGCCTGAAGGGTCACCGCACCGGCGGCTCCGTGCATTTCATCATCAACAACCAGATCGGGTTCACGACCTATCCGCGCTATTCGCGGTCGTCGCCCTATCCGTCCGACGTCGCCAAGATGATCGAGGCGCCGATTTTCCACGTCAATGGCGACGACCCGGAGGCGGTCGTGTTCGCCGCCAAGGTGGCGACGGAGTTTCGGCAGAAGTTCCACAAGCCG
>JBMOJG010000941.1:0-1673 GCA_049316925.1 Alsobacter sp.
ACCTGACGCCGCCGGCGGCGCCGGAGGCAAAGTAGCTCTGCAGCCCCCGGCGAGCATCGCCAGGGCGGCGTCCCTGGCAGTCTCCGGGGGCACCCATGACCAGCCCTCGGCCTGGTGGCGGAACCAGGTGAACTGCCGCTTGGCGTAATGGCGCGTATCGGCCTTCGAGCGCTCGATCGCCTCCGGCAGCGCCATCTCGCCGGCGAGCGCCCGCATCAGCCACGGCACACCGTGCGCCCGCATGGCGGGAAGCGCCGGATCGAGCCCGCGCGCTGCCAGCGCCTTGACCTCTTCCAGGGCGCCGAGGCTCACCATCGCGTCGAAGCGGGCGTCGATGCGCCGGTAAAGAGCCTCCCGCTCCGGCGCCAGGAACAGCCGCAGGCAACGCGCGGGATCGAGCAACGCGCCCTCACGCTCGCCCTGAAACGCGGTCAGGGACTGTCCGGTCGCCTGGAACACCTCCAGCGCCCGGACAATCCGCTGCCTGTCGGTTGGCCGCAGCTGCGCGGCCGCCACCGGGTCCCGGTGACCGAGTTCGGCGTGCAGCTGCTCGACCGGCACGTCCCGCGTCGCGGCCCGGACGGCAGCGCGAACCGCCTCGGGCACCTCCGGGATGTCGCTGAGCCCCTCCGACAGGGCACGGAAATAGAGCCCTGTCCCGCCGGTCACCACGGCAGTCCTCCCCTCCGCGGCGATCGTCGCCAGCACCGGGGCAACGGCCTGCCGCCACTTGCCCACCGAGAACGCCTCGGCGGCGTCGACCGTGCCGAACAGCCGGTGCGGCGCCTGCGCCTCCTCGTCAATGGTCGGCCGCGCGGTGATCACCCGCAGGTCACGGTAGACCTGCATCGAGTCGGCATTGACGACGGTGCCGCCGCACGCCTGCGCCAGCGCGACCGCCAGCGCGGACTTGCCGCTGGCGGTTGGGCCTGCAATGAGGATGGCGTCGTAGTGACGGGCCAGTTCGTGCCTGCTCAAGGTCCTGCCTGTGTCCTGTGCCGTCCGTGTCCTGCCTGCGCCAGCCCAAGCCGCCACGTCCTGAAAGCCCCCGAATCTGCAGATTTTGGAAGCCATGACCGACCTCGTCGCGACGATTGTCTCGAACCCATCCCGGCCAGCGCTCACCGATGCCCTTCTGGCGCGGCTCGCGCAAGTCCTGCCACTGGCCGGCGTCCCGGTCCGGCTAGACGACGGGCTGGTGGCCGCCGACCTGCGGCTCGCGCAAGGCCCTGACGCGGCCATAGCTCTTGAGGCGCTCCGCACCGCCTGCAGCGACGCGCCGGTAGACGTCATCGTCCAGCCCGCGGCGACCCGCCGCAAGGCGCTGTTCCTCGCCGACATGGACTCGACCATGATCGGCCAGGAATGCATCGACGAGCTGGCCGATTTCGTCGGCCTGAAGGACAAGGTCTCGGCCATCACGGAACGGGCGATGCGCGGCGAACTGGCGTTCGAGCCGGCCTTGCGCGAGCGCGTGTGGGGCTTGGCTGTGCAATGGCAGCGCCAGGGGCGGGCCCGCGTGCAGGCCTGGGGGCAGCGGCGTGAGCAAGGTTTGCGCAGCACCTCCGAAGGGGTGGGTGACGTCGTGCAGCGGCTGGCCCGGTTCACAGCCCTGAATTGGATGTGGCTCTTGGGGGGCGCGGCGGTGTTGCTCAGTGCGCCGTTGCTCTCCA
>JBMOJG010000942.1:0-1671 GCA_049316925.1 Alsobacter sp.
TGGCGCGCACAGTATGACGCCGCAGGTGATTTGTCAGGTGGGAGTGACCAGGATGCCCACGATGATCGACGCGGCCGCACGGCTTGCCGACGTATGGATCGGGCGGCGCGCAGTTGCCGACGCGGGCGCGGTTGGGGCCTTTGCCGGCCGGCGGCCCGCCGTGGTTGTCACGGGCGGTTCGTCAGGCATCGGGCTTGCCATCGCCACGACATTTGCCGACGCCGGTGAGCCGGTTCTGCTGGTCGCCCGCGATGCCGGGCGGCTCGAGCGGGCGCGGGCGGGGCTTGCCGTCACGCCTGAGCGGGCGGCGCGCGTGGCGATCCTTTCGCTTGACGTGACGGTGGCGGATGCCGGCGCCCGGATCGACGCCGCGGTTGGGGCGCTTGGCTGGTATGTCGATGTTCTCGTCAACGCCGCCGGTGTCGGTCTTGCAGGGCCGCTGGCGTCCCAATCTCAGGAAGACCTCGATTGCCTGATCGGCCTCAACGTGGCGGCGCTGACGCGGCTCACTCGCCATGCGTTACCCGGCATGCTCGCCCGCGCGCGCGGCGGCGTGATCAACGTATCGTCGCTGGGTGGCTACGTTCCGGGCCCGCATCAGGCGGTCTATTACGCCAGCAAGGCCTATGTGTGCTCGTTATCCGCAGCGCTTGCCGAGGAGATTGCCGGCCGCGGTGTGCGAATGACGGTGGTGGCGCCGGGGCCGGTCGAAACGGATTTCCATGCCAAGATGGGGGCCGACGGCGCCCTCTACCGGCGTATCCTGCCGTCCATGGCGCCGGAGCAGGTCGGGCGCGCGGCGGTCGCGGGGTTCAAACTTGGCCGGCGCGTCGTGGTGCCCGGCGTCATGCCTTCGGTTGCCGCCGTGCTGGTGTCGGTGCTGCCAAACTGGGTGACCGTGCCGATTGTCGGCCGGCTGCTGCGCGCGCCGAGATTCTGGTCTTAGGATTTCAGTCGGTCGGCCTTGGGATTGGGGCCTGCACACTGCGGCCGAATCAGGCTGAAACAATTCGTGATCAGGCAAAAGTCAAGTGTTTGCAAATTTGCAACAATTCTAGACGATATTATTCGAGCGCTGCGACTTCAGGTGTTGCTTATTCCGGCGCATTAGCGGCGGTGTCCCAAAGGACATCGCCGCAACTTTTTTGCGCCGCTCAGCGTCAATCCTCGGCCGCAACCAACGAGGGTTGGGCAGCCGTGGACGCCTCGATTTCTGGCCCGCCTGCAGCGGCGAGCAACTTACTTACAACTCGTCCGACGACAATAAGGCAAGGTCGTGACTGGTCAAGGCCAGACATGGCAACGGACAGCCGCGCGACCTCTGCAGCGACATGGGAAGCGTTAGGCCGCGTGGCAGCGCTGACGGCGACAGCCGGCGTGTCCGGGTCAAGGCCAGCGGCCAACAGCTTCGGCAGCATTTGGGCGAACGTGCGCCCGCCCATGTAGAACACCGTGGTGGTCCAAGGGTCGGCGAGGCGCGGCCAGTCGTGCTCGGGCGCCTGTCCGTTTTCGGCGTGGCCGGTAACGAACTGCACCCGGCGGGCCAGCGTGCGATCTGTCAGCGACATGCCGAGTTGGGCGGCGGCGCCCATGGCGGCGGACACGCCCGGCACAACCTCGAACCGGATGCCGGCGGCCCGGCACGCCTCGATTTCCTCGTTGGCGCGGCCG
>JBMOJG010000943.1:0-1670 GCA_049316925.1 Alsobacter sp.
AAGTGCGGGATGGATCGACCTGGTGATCTTGCGGTCGATCTGAAAGGTAACGTCCTGACGTGCCAGAACACGAGCGCCGACACCAAGCACCGGATCGGTTCGATTGAGGCGTTTGAAGACATTCGTTTGACGACGGCCCATCACTGGTCGACGCGCGAGGAATGCCGAAATTGTCCGGTGCTGCAACTCTGCCAAGGCGCCTGCCTCTTCCTCGAAGACGGGCTGTGGCGGCAGGCCTGCGACAACAGCTTCACCCACAATCTCGCAGTCCTCGCGGCATCCCTCTACTGGCTCACCCGGCTGGTTCTCATCGAAATCGAAGGCCCGGTGATGCGACGTGACGGCCTGCCGACCCGGATCCCCGTGATCACGCTGCCGGCGGAACTCGCCGCCGCTTGATCCCGCCGCCATCGGCGGCACTCATCCCAGGAGAACGACTATGACAGCCACGGCCTCCCCTGGCCGCGCACTGCCGCGCGGCATTCGCAACCACAATCCCGGCAATCTGCGCCGGTCGGCTGACCCCTGGCAGGGCTTAGCAGCCACCCAGACCGACGCGGAGTTCTTCCAGTTTGCCTCGGCCAAGTGGGGCATCAGGGCGCTGGCCCGCACCCTCATCGCGTACCAGGACAAGGTCGGTCTGCGAAACATCAAACAGATGATCGGTCGCTGGGCGCCGCCCGTCGAGAACGACACCGGCGCCTACGTCCGCGTCGTAGCGGCGGCCGTCGGGGTCGGCCCAGAAGAGCGGATCGACGTGCATGACTATGCCGTCCTTCGACCGCTAGTCATGGCCATCATCAAGCATGAGAATGCGCAGCAGCCGTACACGGATGCCGAGATCGACGCCGGTCTGGTTCTGGCAGGTGTCGAGCCGCCGCAGCGTCCGCTGGGTAAGACCCGCACCGTCCAGGGCGGCCAGGTGGCGGCAAGCGCAACGGTCCTCGGGCTGACGGCTGAGGCCGTCCGCCAGGTCGAGCCCGCTATTCCGCTGCTGCAGTCGCTGCTTCAGGTGGCGCCGTGGGTTGTGGGCGCTGCCGCGCTCGCCGGCATCGCCTACATGATCTGGGCTCGGATCGACGATCGCCGCAGGGGGCTCCGGTGATTGCGCTCCTCGGCCGCCTGCTGGCCCCCTACGCCCTCAAGCTCGCTGGGCTCTTTGCAATCATCGGCGCTGTCGCCGCGATCCTGCTCGGGGCGCGCAAGGCCGGGCGTAAGGCGGAGCGCGTCGAGCGGATGCGCAGAACCATCGAGGTGCAACGTGAACAACTGGATGCAGCGTCTCGCCGTCCTCGCGATCGTAACGAGCTTGCTCGCCGGATGCGCGACGGCTCGTTCTGATGGGGGAGCCTGCCCGCCAGTGCCGGCCTACAGCCAAGAGTTTCTCGCGCGAGCGGAGGGAGAGGTTCAGCAGCTCCCGTCTGGAGCGGCGATCGAGCAGATGCTTGCCGATTACCAGGTGATGAGAGAGCAGGCTCGGGCTTGCGCCCGTCGTTGAGAAAACGCTTGCAGTTTCGGCCATTTTGGCCACAACTAAGGCGAAAGATCAGCTTCGGGCGAGTCATGCAAACGCTATCGGCCAGGGACGCCAAATACAACTTCGGCCGCCTCATAGATACAGCGCGATCGGAGCCGGTGACGGTCGAAAAGCATGGGCGGGCGGTCGTTGT
>JBMOJG010000944.1:0-1669 GCA_049316925.1 Alsobacter sp.
GACAAGAAATTCGCGTTTGCAGTGGTCCCTCGGCTCTGGTCTGCTGGCGTGTCAGGAGCGGTCCACGCCCGTCCGGGTGGCCTGCGGCTGCCCGTCTCGCCGAGGAGAACGGCTTTGAAGGTCTCTCTGATTCAGATGAACTCCCAGGACGACAAGTCCGCGAACCTCAAGGCCGCGCGTGCCATGATCGAACAGGTCGTGGCAGACGAGCGCCCGGACCTGATCGTGCTGCCCGAATACTATGCCTTCCTCGACGGCAGCGCCGCGGCCATGCACGCCAATGCCGAGACCTTCCCGAACGGGGAGAGCTACCGGCTGATGTCCGGCCTGGCCGAGAAGCACGGCGTCACCATCCACGCCGGCAGCGTCTGCGAGCAGGATGGAGAGTCCTTCTACAACACCACCGTCGTGTTCGGGCCGGACGGCAAGGAGCTGGCGCGCTACCGCAAGATCCACCTGTTCGATGTGGACGCGCCGGGCGGCTCGTCCTACCGGGAGTCGAACATGGTCTCGCGCGGGGAGGAGATCGTGACCTATCCGCTGGGTGACGTCACCGTCGGTTGTGCGATCTGCTACGACATCCGCTTTCCCGAGCTGTTCCACAAGCTTCGCGACAAGGGCGCCGACATCATCGTGCTGCCCGCCGCCTTCACGCTGATGACCGGCAAGGACCACTGGGAGCTCCTCGCCCGGGCCCGCGCCTGCGAGACCCAGACCTGGTTCCTCGCCACGGGCCAGACCGGCACGCACGCCCAGGGCAAGAACGCCTGCTATGGACACTCGATGGTCATCAACCCCTGGGGCCATGTGACCGCCCAGGCCAGCGACGGCATCGGGACAACGACGGGCCGGCTCGATTTCGCCTATTCGACCAAGGTGCGGGCCGCAGTGCCCGTGGCCAACCACCACGTCATCGCCTGAGGAATCGATCCATGTTCATCGTCAATCCGATGCCGGCGCAGCTGTCCGGCGATCTCATCGCGCTGCTCGAGCAGTGCGAGGTGGCCACGATCGGCCACGTGCTGCACTCCGGCTTTGTCGACCGGGAGATCCGGGCCGTGCTGCCGTCCAAGCGGGTCGCCGGAACGGCCGTGACAGTCCGGATCCCGCACGCGGATTCCACCGCCCTGCACTACCTCACATCCATGTTGCGGCCGGGCGACATTGTCGTGATCGACCGGTGCGGCGACACCAAGCACGCCTGCTGGGGCGGCGTTGTTACACACGCCATGAAGAATGCCGGTGTGAAGGCGGGCGTCATCGACGGACCGGCCACTGACTTCTCGGAAATCGTCAAGGTCGACATGCCGATGTGGTGTCGTGGCCCGTCGCCGATCACCACCAAGATCCTGGGAACCGAAGGCGCCATCAACGTGCCGGTGAGCGTCGGCGGCCAGACGATCCTGCCCGGGGACGCCGTGCTGTGCGACGAGAGCGGCATCGTGGTGCTCGCTCCGTCGACCGCGGAGGCCTATGCGCGCCGGGCGATCCAGATGCAGGAGAACGAACTCGTCCTGCTCGAGCGCCTGCGCAACGGCGAGAAGCTGCCCGACATCTCGGGTGCGACCGCGATGGTAGAGGCCAAGCTCGCCGGCGCGTGAGGGCGAGCCAGCACGATCAACAACCGCGGGACAGGTCGTCCCGACTGAAGTGGAGGGGGTTCCATGTC
>JBMOJG010000945.1:0-1662 GCA_049316925.1 Alsobacter sp.
ACGTGACCGTCGTCGAGGTGATGCCGCAGGTCCTGCCTGTCGAGGACGCCGAGATAGCGGCCATTGCCCGCAAGCGCTTCGAGAAGCAGGGGATGAAGATCCTCACCGGCGCCAAGGTCAGCAAGGTTGAAAAATCAGCGACCGGCGTCACCGCGACGATCGACGACGGCAAGGCGGTTCAGACCATCACGGCCGAGCGCCTGATCTCGGCCGTCGGCGTCGTGGGCAATATCGAGAACCTCGGCCTCGAGGCGCTGGGCGTCGCCATGGACCGAGGCACGGTGAAGACCGACGGCATGGGCCGCACCAACGTCAAGGGCATCTACGCCATTGGCGACGTCGCCGGCCCGCCGATGCTGGCCCACAAGGCCGAGCACGAGGGCGTGATCACCGTCGAGGGCATCAAGGGCCTGCACGTCCACCCCATGGACAAGCTCAAGATCCCGGGCTGCACCTATTGCCACCCGCAGGTCGCCAGCGTCGGCCTCACCGAGGCGAAGGCCAAGGAACAGGGCTTCACCGTCAAGGTCGGGCGCTTCCCGTTTGTCGGCAACGGCAAGGCCATCGCGCTCGGCGAGCCGGACGGGCTGGTCAAGACGGTGTTCGATGCCAAAACCGGCAAGCTGCTCGGCGCCCACATGGTCGGCGCCGAGGTGACGGAACTGATCCAGGGCTTCGTCGTGGCGATGAACCTGGAGACCACGGAGGAGGACCTGATGCACACGGTCTTCCCGCACCCGACTCTGTCCGAAATGATGCACGAGAGCGTTCTCGACGCTTACGGGCGCGTCATCCACAGCTGAGCCGGAAGGGGACCGGCGGCGTCCCGCGATGCCGCCAGCTGACGTGGTGACCGGTCAAAGGGCCGGGCCGTTCTTGGCCACGCGATCGGACATGAAGGATACAAACTCCGGCTCGTCCTTGGCACGTCATAGGGGCGCGTCTTCAGCATGATCCCGACATAGCCGCGACACGTCGCGCGTGCACATGCCAGCGAGGGGCTGGCCGGCACACTATCCGCCGCGGCCACGCTCTGGAATGATGGCAACGGTCTCGGCAACAGCAACGGAGGCACGCAATATGGGACGGCTCGATGTGAAGGCGGTGCTCATCTACCTCCTGATCGGATTCGTGGCGGGATGGATCGCCAGCCTGATCGTCGGCGGCGGTGGGCTGATCCGCAACATCCTGATCGGCGTGATCGGATCCTTTGTCGGGGGCTTCGTGTTCGACAAGCTGGGGATCCGTCTCGGCATCGCCAACCCGCTGGTGAACCAGGTGCTGACGGCCGCCGCCGGTGCGATCATCGTGGTGATGATCGCCCGCATGCTGGCCTATTGACGGCATCGTGATGGACGGTTTTTCGACCGGAGGTCCCGGACCCGGGTTCTTTTCCATGCTGGTCATCGGCTTTCTGGCCGGATGGATCGCGGAAAAGATCACCAACTCCCGGCACGGCGTCTTCACCAACATCCTTGTCGGCATCGCCGGGGCGTTTGTCGGCGGCAAGCTGGCCGAGTTCGTCAACGAGCCGCTGCACGGGTTTTTCCGGATGCTGGTCGCCGCCACGATCGGCGCCGTCATCGTGCTCTGGCTCTGGCGACAGGTGCGAGAGACGAAAAACTGAGCCGGCCGCGGCGCCCGGTCGCTTGCCGAGGGCCG
>JBMOJG010000946.1:0-1660 GCA_049316925.1 Alsobacter sp.
GTCACCATCATCGGCCTGCAGGTCGGCTCGCTGATGGCCGGCGCCGTGCTCACCGAGACGATCTTCTCCTGGCCGGGCGTCGGCAAATGGCTGATCGAATCCATCGGCCGGCGCGACTACCCCGCCCTGCAGGGCGGCATTCTGCTGATTTCCGCCGTGGTCATTATCGTCAACCTCACCGTCGACATGCTGTACGGCTCCATCAATCCGAGGATCCGTCATGGCCGCTGACATCGCCGACCGCGCGGCGGAACCGGTCCAGCGCGCTGTGCCGGGCCCGCTGCGGTCGTTCTGGATCTCCTTCTCCGAAAACCGCGGCGCCGTGTTCGGCATGGCCGTGCTGGCCTTCATCGTGTTCCTGGCGGTGTTCGCCGACTGGATCGCGCCCTATTCGCCGATCGACCAGTTCCGCGACTTTACCAAGCTGCCGCCGGCCTGGGAGGCGAGTGGCAACTGGAAGTTCCCGCTCGGCACCGATGCGCTGGGCCGCGACACGCTCTCCCGGCTGATCTACGGCGCCCGCGTGTCGCTGTTCATCGGCCTCGCCGTGATGGTCGTCTCCGTCCTGCTGGGCGTGACGCTGGGCCTCGTCGCGGCGTTCTCCGGCGGGCTTGTCGACACCGCCATCATGCGCATCATGGACCTCATCATCTCGGTGCCCGGGCTGGTGCTGGCCATCCTCATCGTGGCGGTGCTCGGCCCCAGCCTTGCCAACACCATCTGGGCCGTCACGGTGGTGTTTCTGCCGCGTTATGTCCGGCTGGTCCGCGCCTCCGCCATGGGCGAGATCGGCAAGGAATACGTCACCGCGGCCCGGGTCGCCGGCGTCCGGCGCCTGCGCCTGATGGTCATGACGGTGCTGCCGAACTGCCTGGCGCCTCTCATCGTGCAGGCGGCGCTGGGCGTGTCCGAAGCCATTCTGGAGGCCGCGGCCCTGGGCTTCCTCGGCCTCGGCGCCCAGCCACCGATCCCCGAATGGGGCTCGATGCTGGCCGACAGCCGCGAGTTCATCCGCTCCAATCCGTGGATCGTGACGCTGCCCGGCCTTGCCATTTTGGTGACGGTGATTTCCATCAACCTGATGGGCGACGGCCTGCGCGACGCCCTCGATCCCAAGCTCAAGCGGAGCTGAGCCCTTGAGCCTCCTCGAGATCCGCAACCTGTCCGTCAGCTTCGCCACCCGTGCTGGCGCCTTCAGGGCCGTCGATGGCGTCGACCTGACGGTGGACCAGAACGACGTCGTCGCCGTCGTCGGCGAATCCGGATCCGGCAAGTCGGTCGCGATGCTGGCCGTCATGGGGCTGCTGCCCTGGACGGCGACGGTGACGGCCGACACGCTGAGATTCGATGGCCGCGACCTGCTGCACATGGGCGCGCGCGCGCGCCGCTCCATCGTCGGGCGCGACATCGCCATGATCTTCCAGGAGCCGATGACGTCCCTGAACCCCTGCTTCACGGTCGGGTTCCAGATCGGCGAGACGCTGAAGACGCACCTTGGCCTCGACAAGGTGGCGCGCCGGCACCGCTCGGCCGAGCTGCTGGCCGAGGTCGGCATCACCGATCCGGAGCGGCGCCTGTCCGCCTATCCGCACCAGCTCTCCGGCGGCATGAGCCAGCGCGTGATGATCGCCATGGCGATCGCCTGCCGGCCCCGCCTGCT
>JBMOJG010000947.1:0-1658 GCA_049316925.1 Alsobacter sp.
CTCGTCAGGTTGGCGCTCGTGCAAACGGTGACTCGCCGGGCACGCATCACGGCCTCGTTGCGCGCCAGCGCGAGATCCACGACCAGGTCGCGCGAACTCGCCGCAAGCCGGCTCGCCCGAGTGAACTCCGAGATCGACGGGGCCGCGAGACCGATCAGGGCGGCGCCGAGACCGATGGTGACCATCAGCTCGAACAGCGTGAAACCCCGGTTCTGGCGCAAGATCCTCATGGCGGAAACCTTGCGCCGGAATCATTGGCCCTGCGCGTCGGGCCGACGGATGGCGTGCGCCGCGCGATGGGTGGCACCAAACCGTGAAGCAGGTCTCGACCGCGGAGTTACATATGCCGGAGTCGGCCCCGCCAACTGGCGCGAACGCCCCGAACGGGTCCGCGACCGCCTCGTCAGACGGGCAGTGTCCGCTCCCCCAGAAGCTTGCCGAAGGTCAGCGCCGGCGTGACCGACATGCCGCCGCAGTAGGAACTGCCCTGCAGCGCGCCCATGCCGATCAGCTCACCGGCGGCATACAGGTTCGCGATCGGCTTGCGGTCCCGGCGAACGCCACGCAACGAACCGTCGACGGCGAGGCCGGCGGTGTCGAGCAGGTAGCAGCCCTGCATGCGGATCGCGTAGATCGGCGCCCTGGCGAGCGGCAACGGCAGGTGCGTGCGACCGAGGCGCGATCCCGCCCTATGGACAGCCCCGCGTTGCAGACTGCCTGACAGACAGCCAGCGCTGTGCTGCGTCTGGCCTCGCACTTGGGTGCGAGGCCAGAAGACCATCTGCCAGGGACGGGCAGTATCGACGGCGGACAGTCAGGAACCAGTCGGAGACTGGGCATGCTGAGCCGAAGTTCCGGCGGCTCATGCCAGCATGACCTTCGAGTCGCGCAGACCAAAGGAATTCCGCGCTACGTCCTCACGATCCGGGTGGCGTCCACCACCTGCCGAGCAGGTTGTCGACGATCCCATCGCAGCTGTCGTCGATCCGGTTCGGCAGTTCCAGCGCATCGGGCCGGATACCCGCCTGCCGGTCATCGCAGTCGTCGCCGCCGGACGCGCTGTCCCCGGAGGTGGCGTAGTTTTAAATCTGCCCGGACAAATAGCCGTCCCGATCGTCGTCCCGCGTGCCAAAAGTTGCCGGATTGCAGTCCTCGTCGCGGTCATTCGCGGTTTCCGTGTTCCGGGGCCACCGCGAGGCATCCCGGTCATCGCAATCCTCTTCCACCGGGGAGCCGTCGCCGTCCTGGTCACTACCGGGCCGCGGAGCAACGGTGCCTGGCTGAGCCCGGATGGGTCCCTGGGGCGTGAGGACGGGCGGCCTGGCGGGAACGCCGGGCACTCCCTGCGGTGTGACGGGTCTGGGCACCTGCGCCGTTGTCGCCTGCCCGGGCAAGTTCTGCGCGGATTGCCCCATGGCAAGGCCTGCGCCCACCAGGACCGCCGACACCAGGGTCGCTCCGACATACAGCTTCTTCCTGCTCATCGCGTGCGCTCCTTATCGCTGCAACGACAGTGATTCATCTTGCTGTGCGCTCCAGCCCGAGCTTCAGGAGATCGGCGGCTTCTGACGGCTGGATCTCGCGCTTGAGAATGCCGGTGAGCCCGTGCACGTAAACCGAGCGCGTACCGTCCCAGGCGCGAAAGCCGTGCGGAGCGA
>JBMOJG010000948.1:0-1657 GCA_049316925.1 Alsobacter sp.
GCCTCATCCAGGGGGACATGGCCCAGGCCACGGTGTTCAACGACGATCCGGCGGCCCAGGCTGCCGAATTCGCGGCGCAAGGCTTCTCCTGGCTGCATCTCGTCGATCTCGACGGGGCGTTCGCGGGGCGGCCGATGAACGCCGCCGCTGTCGAGGCCATCCTGGCGCGCATCACCGTGCCGGTGCAGCTCGGTGGCGGCATCCGTGACATGAAAACGGTCGAGGGCTGGCTGAGCCGCGGGGTCCGCCGCATCATCATCGGCACGGCGGCGGTGCGGGACCCGGGATTCGTCCGCGAGGCCGCACGACGGTTTCCGGCGCAGATTGCGGTCGGGATCGACGCCCGCGACGGCCGGGTGGCGGTGGATGGCTGGGCGCGCCTCTCCGAAATGTCGGCGGAAGACCTTGGCCGGCGCTTCGAGGACGCGGGCGTGAGCGCCGTCGTCTACACGGATATCGCCCGCGATGGCGTACTCAAGGGTCTCAACATCGAAGCGACGCTGGCGCTTGGCCATGCGCTGAGCATCCCGGTCATTGCGTCCGGCGGGCTTGCCTCGCTGGACGACGTGCGCCGGTTGCTGGAGCCGGACTGCGCCGTTCTGGAAGGGGCGATCACCGGCCGGGCGCTCTATGACGGGCGCCTCGACCCCTCGCAGGCACTTGGCCTGATCCGGGTCGCAACCCTGGCGGAACGGCAGGCGCTGCGTGCTTAAGGTTCGCGTCATTCCATGCCTCGACGTCAAGGACGGGCGCGTCGTCAAGGGCGTGCAGTTCCTCGACCTGCGCGATGCCGGCGACCCGGTGGAAAGCGCCATCGCTTATGACGCCGCGGGAGCAGACGAGCTCTGCTTCCTCGACATCACCGCCAGCCATGAGAACCGTGGCACGATCCTCGACGTCGTGACACGGACGGCGGAGGCCTGTTTCATGCCACTGACAGTGGGTGGAGGCGTGCGCAGCACCGACGACATCCGCGCCCTGCTGCTGGCGGGCGCCGACAAGGTGTCGATCATGACGGCGGCAGTGAAGGATCGCCAGTTCGTGCGTCGGGCAGCCGAGAAGTTCGGCGTGCAGTGCATTGTCGTGGCCGTCGATGCGAAGCGGGTTTCGGGCCCGGACGAGGCCCCGCGCTGGGAGGTCTTCACCCATGGTGGGCGGAATCCCACCGGGCTCGACGCGGTCGACTATGCGCAGGAGGTCTGCGAGCTGGGAGCCGGCGAGATCCTGCTGACGTCGATGGACCGTGACGGCACCAAGGCCGGCTATGACGTGGCGCTGACGCGGGCGATCGCGGATGCCGTCCCGGTTCCGGTGGTCGCATCCGGCGGGGTCGGGACACTCGACCACATGGTCGAAGGTGTGCGCGACGGACATGCCAGCGCCGTGCTGGCGGCCTCGATCTTCCATTTCGGCGAGTATAGCATCCTCGAGGCCAAGGAGCGGCTCGCTGCCGCTGGCTTGCCGGTGAGGTTTTGCTGATGAGTTTCTCGCTGTCGGATCTCGACGCCTTCCTGTCGCGGCGCGCAGCCGTGTCGCCGGAGGAGTCCTACACTGCCAAGTTGCTGGCCGCAGGCGCTGCCCATTGCGCCAAGAAGTTCGGCGAAGAGGCGGTGGAAGCCGTCATCGCCTGTACGGAGGGCGACCGCGCTGCCCTCAA
>JBMOJG010000949.1:0-1657 GCA_049316925.1 Alsobacter sp.
CACTGGACAGGATCTGCGCTTGCATCATTACGCGCAGGTCGATGATGAAACGCTGTCGGCGCTGTACGCAAACGCCGCCTTCTGCGTGTACCCATCGGAGTATGAGGGCTTCGGACTGCCGATCGTCGAGGCGTTCGGACATGGAAAGGCGGTCATCGCCTCCGACAAAGGGGCCATCCCGGAAACTGTCGGTGCGTTCAGCCCATGCCTGCCCGCCCGGGATGAACAGCGATGGTACGAGACCATGGCCACATGGATTGCCGATCCCGCAGCACGCGACGGTTACGAGCACGCCATCCGGATAGGGTTCCGCCATCGACGCTGGAACGACGCGGCAGAGGAGATCTTCGGATACGTCGCGGCACTCGGCCCGCAATCTCACGGTGGCGGTCCCAGATGGTAGTGAACTCACTCACTTGGCGGCTTCCCCTGCTTGCGCAGTCAATGGAAACCGGGAGAGCTCCTCGACGATCGGACCGTTGAGGGCGGCCTCGAGCAGAACCAGGGTTCGGGCCGCGAGGGCAGCATCGTAGACACGGTGGTCGAAGTCGATGGTCACGGTGACGCGGCCTTCAGCATCGATAGGGCCCAGCGCAAGGCTGGTCGTAATGGGCGACAGGTGGCGGGTGATCAGAACCCCGTGCTGCCCGACCGTCGAAATCCCGAAGGTGCCGAAGTGGTTGGACCGCCAGCGGCCAGAGCCATAGGCGATCAGCCACAGGGCGCGCCGCAGAGGCAGCGGCAGGCGCGTCACCGTGACGATGCGGTTCAAGTGTCTTACCGAGGCAATATCGTCATCGCGCCCGGCCCGGATCGCGCGGGCGATCTGCTCCAGCGGCTGACTTGCAGGCCTCTTCACCAGTACGGGGAGAACAGCAAGCTCCCCCTCGAACCATCGTTCCACGATGATGGTGGCCGCCGAATCCTCTGCTTCGAACAACCTGGGCCACGGCAGCGCCGTATACATGCGCCGCAGTTCCGGTAGCTCGACCGCGACAATAGCCATCGCCTTGGCCAGCATCGCGGTATACGGCGGAAGCTCGGCCCGGCTCCTCCTCATGGCGACGAGCGGGCCGATGTTCATGGTTCCCGCCACGACGCCCAGTGGCACGCGAAGCGAGAGCCAGCAAAGATCAGCGATGAACCGGCGCGGCAGGGTCAAAGCCGCCGACTTGCCTTTCATGACATTGAGATCCCGTGTCAGCATGCTCCCGCCGGTCGCAGGATGCGGGCCCGACGTCATCGTCCGCAAACTGCGATACGAGCAGGTTCACCGCAAGGGCTTCCCAAACTTGCAGACCGGAGGGAAAAGAGGGACCCTCGCCATCGGCGACGTCGCCTTGGAGCCGGATGGCTCGGCAGGCCGGACGAGCCCGCAACTGGCTACCGGCGAGACTCATGACGATCCTCGATCGCTACATCCTGCGCAACGCCACCCTCGCCTTCCTGGCGACGCTGGTGGCGTTGACGGCGGTCCTCTGGATCACACAAGCCATGCGCGAATTCAGCGTCATGACGCAAAAGAAGCAGTCGCTGCTGGTCTTTCTCAACCTCACGGGCCTATCCATTCCCGTCATCGTCACCATCATAACCCCGTTCGCACTGTTCATTGCGACAGTTCACACCCTCAACAGGCTCCATGAGGATTCCGAGTTGA
>JBMOJG010000950.1:0-1652 GCA_049316925.1 Alsobacter sp.
GCGTGGCGGTGGTGGGTTTCATCGTGGCGCCCTTCATCGGCCTGGCGTGGTGGCAATGGCAGGGCGGGTTTGCCATTCTGCTGGCCGGCCTGCTGGCCGTCGAGGTGGTCATCACGCTGGCCGACTTCCTCGAGGAAGACCGAAGCCGCACCCTGCCGCCCTTCGAGCGCGTGCTGCACACCGTGCTGACCATCAGCTACGGGCTCTTCCTGGCGCTGATGGCACCCCTGCTGTGGGGCTGGGTCCAGGCGCCGAGTGGCCTGATGCCGGTCGACCATGGCGCCTGGGCGCCCCTGCTCACACTGTACGGGGTCGGCGTGCTGGCCTGGAGCCTGCGCGATCTGGTCGCCTGGCGCCGCCTGGGTCGCGTGCCGGCGCCGGCAGCCGCGCAGCCGGCGGCGATGCGGCGCCAGCCTGCCGTTCTCGTCACGGGCGCGACCGGATTCGTGGGCCAGGCCCTGATGGGCGAGCTGAGCCGTGAGGGCCGCCGCGTCATCGCGCTGTCGCGTGATCTGCGCCAGGCCCGTGCGCTGTTCGGCCCCGGTGTGTGGGTGGTGGACGACCTGGATGCCATCCCGTCGGAAACCCGCATCGACGCCATCGTGAACCTCGCCGGGGCCCGCGTGCTCGGCATGCCCTGGACGCGGGCCCGCCGCCAGGTGCTGCTGAACAGCCGCGTGGGGATCACGCAGCGCCTGGTCGGCTTGATGCGCAGGCTGGACCAGCGCCCGCGCGTGCTCGTCAGCGCTTCGGCGGTGGGCCTTTATGGCGCCGTGAACGACGGTGCCCCGTGCACCGAGGCGAGCCCGCCGAAGCCGGGGGAGTTTCAGTCGGACCTGTGTGCCGCGATCGAACATGAGGCCCGCCGAGCCGAAGCTTTGGGCGTGCGCGTCGTGCGGCTGCGCTTCGGCGTCGTGCTGGGGCTGGGCGGTGGCGCCTATCCGATGCAGGCCCTGGCCGCTCGCCTGGGCGTCGGCGCCCGGCTCGGCACCGGCCAGCAGCCCGCACCCTGGCTGCACCATGACGACGCCGTCGGCCTGATCCGCTTTGCGCTGGAACAAACCCCGCTCAGCGGCGCCGTGAACGCCGTCGCGCCCGACACGCCGCGCCAGTCGGAATTCGCGCAGGCCCTCGCGGCATCGTTCGGCCGCCGCGTGTGGCTCAGCGCCCCCGCCTTGCCGCTGCGGCGCCTGGCGGGTGAGATGTCGACGATCCTGCTGGACGGTCAGAACGCCATCCCGGCCGCAGCACTCGCCGCCGGCTATCGCTTCCGCCACCCGACCCTGCAAGGCGCACTGGCTGACCTCGCGGCACGCCCGTCGCCTGGACAAGCACTGACGGCATCGTGACATCCGTGGCTGGGCAGGGCCAAAGACAAGGCCCGGCGCGATGGCCGTGGCAAGGCCAGCGCAGCCCAACTTTCACATCCGATGCCCCTTGTGCCGATCAGGCGAGGTCCCGGGCGATTTCGCAGAACGTGTTGAGCTCCGGCTCCTGTCGCGTGCCGGCGAACACTGCCTTGGGTTCGGGCACCAGTGCGCTGCGCCTCACTGGGCCACGATTGAGGCTGGTGCGATGTTCGAATTCCAGGCGCGTGCTGTCAGGCGACACGACAAACTGACCCCCTGACGACACGAGGAATTGACCCCCTT
>JBMOJG010000951.1:0-1651 GCA_049316925.1 Alsobacter sp.
CGCACCGGTGAGGTGATTGATGCCCTTTCCATCCGGATAGGCGCTGTCCGGCCAGATCGATTCGGCGATCAGCACGCCGGTCTGCATCCCGGCAAAATGTCTGGCGAAGAGCTGGACGCGGCCGCGATCGTTCTCGAGCACGACGGCATCGCCATCGGCAATTCCCAGCCTGGCGGCATCCTGCGGATGCACCATCACTGTCGGCCGCTCCTCGCGGGCCCGGGATGTCGGGGTCTCGTTGAAGGTCGAATTCAGGAAGTTCCGCGCCGGGCTCGTGGCGAGCCTGAAGGGATGTGCGGGCGTCGCCTCCTCGATCACCGCCCAGTGGTCTGGCAGCGACGGCATGCTATCGAACGGGCCCATCGGTCCGTTATGGGCGAAAGGTACCTCGGACCAGACGGGGCGGAAGCGGAAGCGCCCGTCCGGCCAGGCGAAGCCCTTCACATAATGGGCCTCGGCAAAAGGCGGCTGGGCATCGATCCATTTCGTGGCCTCGAGGTCCTCGAGCGTTCCCCAGTCCGACTGCCGGAGCGTCCAGTCGATGAGCTCCCGCGGCGTCATACCAAAGCCGGGGTGGCTGGCGCCGACCCGTCCGGCAATCGCACAGATGACGTCGTGGTTGGAGCGGCACTCTCCCGGCGGGTCGATCAGCTTT
The DNA here is from genome assembly GCA_049316925.1 of Alsobacter sp. Taxonomy (GTDB): domain Bacteria; phylum Pseudomonadota; class Alphaproteobacteria; order Rhizobiales; family Beijerinckiaceae; genus Alsobacter. Next base: position 656 of record JBMOJG010000951.1, read on the forward strand.
GGTCCGATGGCGAGATACTGGTGCCCACCGCCCTGGTAGAGGTCGTCGTGCTCCATGAACATGGTCGCGGGCAGGACGATGTCGGCACGGCGCGCGGTCTCGGTCATCACCTGCTCGTGCACCACGGTGAACAGGTCCTCGCGGGCGAGCCCCTGCTTGACCACCCCCTGCTCGGGCGCGACGGCAGCCGGATTGGTGCTCTGCACCAGCAGGGCCTTGACCGGCGAGCCACCCTGCAGCGCGGCGGGGTCACCGGTGAGGATGCGACCGATCTGCGACTGGTCCAGCCGGCGCACGGACGGATCGACGACGTCCAGCCCCTCGATCATCGTCTTGCGCCAGTGGTAGATCGCGCCATTGTTGTGGAATGCGCCGCCACCCTCGTACTGCCAGGCGCCGGTGACGGCGGCAATGCAGCTTGCGGCATGCATGTTGACGGCGCCGTTGCGCTGGCGCGAAAAGCCGTAGCCGAGGCGGAAATAGGTCTTCGGCGTCGTTCCGACGAGGCGTGCAAAGGCCTCGATGGCGTCGACCGTCAGTCCGGTGATTGCGGCGGCCCATTCGGGCGTTCGGCTGCGCAGGTGCGCTTCGAGCGCATCGGGACAATCCGTGTGGCTTGCCAGATAGGCCCTGTCGGCGAGCCCCTCTCGAAACAGCACATGCATCACCGCGCAGGCGAGCGCCCCGTCCGTGCCCGGGCGGAGCACGAGGCCGAGGTCGGCCTGCTTGACGGTGGCGGTCGCGTGGACATCGACGGCGACGATCCTGGCGCCGCGCTCCTTGCGAGCCCGCACGGCGTGCGTCATCACGTTGACCTGTGTGGCGACCGCATTGGTGCCCCAGATCACCACACAGTCGGCCTTCGCCATCTCGCGCGGGTCGGGACCGGCCAGGCGCCCGGTGCCGGCGACAAATCCCGGCCATGCGAGATTGATGCAGATGGTCGAATAGAAGCCCGAATAGCGCTTGGCATGGGTGAGCCGCTTGATGCCGTCG
>JBMOJG010000952.1:0-1648 GCA_049316925.1 Alsobacter sp.
GGCGCCGCGCTCGGCGCCCGCGACTTCGCCCGGGCCCGAACCGTTCTGGCGCCGCTCCTCGAGGGTCGCCCGACGGTCCGCGTCTGCCTGCTGATGGCCGATCTCGAGGACCAGGAGAATGATGCCTCAGGCGCCGTCCGCGAGTGGCTGGCCCGCGCCTCCTGGGCACCGCGCGACGCCGCATGGATTGCCGACGGTGTGATCACCGACCGCTGGGCACCGGTTTCACCCGTGACCGGCCGACTGGACGCTTTTGTGTGGGGGACGCCGATCGAATCGCTGGAGCCCCCCGCCATGCGGCCGCGCCGGCGTCCTGAGCCTGCACCGGCCCTGCCGTCGTCCGATCATGTCCTGGCCGATGTCGACGAGCCCGAGGCGCCCGTACTGGAGGCGGCCGCCGAAGCCGCCGCACCGAAGCCCGTCGAGGCTCCCGCGGCGCCGCCGGCCGTCGAGCCCGCTCCTGCCGCAGCTGCGCCGGCGCAACCTGTCGTTGCCAACCCGCCGGAGCCGACGGCTGCTGCTGCGGCTCCCGCAGCCGCAACCGCGGCCCACGCCGCCCCTGCACCGTCGGCGTCGACCCAGCCGGCCGCCGACACCAAGGTGGTGCCGCTGAAGCCCGATCCGACCGAGCCGGCCCGGCCCCGCCGCGCCGCCGCAGACGTGGTGTTCCCGATGGCGTCGGCGCCCGATGACCCCGGTCCCGACAGGGGCGAAACCCCGTCGCGCGGCCGCACGACCTTCCTGCAGTAGCGTCGCCCGGGCTGCTGCCCACCTTGCCAAAGCAGGCCTTCGCGGCTATCAGATCGGTCGTCGCCGCTTTAGCTCAGTCGGTAGAGCACATCATTCGTAATGATGGGGTCAGGTGTTCGAATCACCTAAGCGGCACCATTTGGTCTTCAGAATCAGGCGTCACTCTCCGGGCCATGGCGGGATCGCGCCGCACAGGGTGAGTCAGTCATCAAAGATCTGCCCGCCGTCATAGCCTCCGGCAATCCGCCCCAGGCTGGCGCGGAACGCGTCCGTGTCCGCCTCGGCCTGCACCGTCGCCAGCGCTGCGGGGGTGACGGCCTCGCCGCGTCCCCGCAGCAGCAGCCGCGCCAGCACCGCCGGATCGAGATGTGGCAGGTCGGCCCACAGGCCGCGCGCCAGCGCATTCGCCAGCGCATGGTCGGGATGCCCGGGCGTCTCGGGCGCGCGGCCGATTTCGTACAGATGGGTCGCCACGTGCCAATCGTCGCGTTCGGCCGGCAGCCGATCGAACAACTCGGGGCGCTCGTCCGCCACATAGAACCGGTTGAGCCCGTCGAACAGCCGGAACCGGTAGCCTTGGGCCAGCAGATCCGGCTCCCAGCCGTCCCAGTTCGGCAACCCGGTGCCGGGTGCGATCGCCTCGGCGACAATGATGGCCGGACGGAAACGCTGCCAGTCATTGCCGGCCAGGACGTCGCCTTCAGCGCCCTCGACGTCGATCTTGAGGATGTCGATCGTCGTCACGTCGAAGCGCTGGCACAGGCTGGCCAGCGTCAGCTCCGGCCGCTGCAGCGTGGTGTAGGACACGCCGAAGGCATCGGCCGCCCGGGCAAAGGCCTCGACCGTGGTGGAGAACCCGTGCAGCCGGTCCACCTGGTGGAAGTCCGCCATGGCGTCC
>JBMOJG010000953.1:0-1648 GCA_049316925.1 Alsobacter sp.
GCGGGCTGCCCAAAGTCCGCCACCGGGAGGACCACCATGTCGAAGCCGTTTCCGGCGATGGGCTCCGTGCTCGCCGCCGCTGTCCTTGTCGCCGGCCTTGCCGGCCCGGCCGCCGCGCAGCAGGACTGGCCCAAGAAGCCCGTTACGCTGATCGTTCCATTCGCCGCGGGCGGCGGCACCGACGCTTTCGCCCGGCCACTGGCTGCGTTCTGGGAGAACAAGCTCGGCGTGCGGATCCTGATCGAGAACAAGGCCGGGGCCGGCGGCACCGTCGGTGCGTCGGCGGCTGCGAAGGCGGCGCCAGACGGCTACACGCTGTTCATCGGGGCCGCCCACCACGCCATCGCGCCGGCGCTTTATCCGAAGCTCGACTACGACATCGAGAAGGATTTCGTGCCGATCGGCGTCATCTCGGTGGTGCCGCAGGTCGTGGTCGTCAACCCGCAGAAGATCACCGCCAAGACGATGGCGGAGTTCATCGCCGCCGCCAAGGCCAAGCCGGGAACGCTCAACTTCGCGTCGGCAGGCCATGGCACACCCATCATCTGGCCGGCGAGCTGTTCAAGCTGGTCACCGGCACACAGATCACCCATGTGCCCTACCGCGGCGCCGGTCCGGCGATGACCGACTTGGTCGCCGGCCATGTCGACATGATGTTCGACGGGCTGGGATCCTCGGCGGAGCGCATCTCCGGTGGCCAGCTGCGGGCCCTTGGCGTGGCGGCCGACAAACGCTCGCCCAGCTTCCCGGACGTGCCGACGGCGGCCGAGGCCGGCGTGCAGGGCTATGTCGTCTCGACCTGGTACGCCCTGTGGGCGCCGAAGGGCACGCCGCCGGCGATGGTCGAGCGGATCCAGGCCGAGCTGAAGTCCACCCTGTCGCAGCCGGCGACGAAGGAGACGTGGTTCCGCAACGGCTCGGACATTCCCGACCTGTATGGCGAGGCCTTCGGCCGGTTCGTCTCGGCCGAGGTCGTGCGCTGGGGGAAGGTCGTCCGGGATGCCAACGTCAAGCTGGAGTGAGCGGAGCGAGACGATCGCCGCTGCAGTTTGACGGACCGGGGGCAAGCATCCCTGGTCCGCAGACAGGCCAGAACGAAAAAGGGCGGCCATCGAGCCGCCCTTCTGTTCTTCGCAAACCGATCGAATAAACGACCGGAAGTGGCTTCAGCGCTTGGAGAACTGGAAGCTGCGGCGAGCCTTCTTGCGGCCGTACTTCTTGCGCTCGACGACGCGGCTGTCGCGGGTTAGGAAGCCGACCTTCTTGAGCACGCCACGCAGGCCGGGCTCGTAATAGGTCAGCGCCTTGGCGAGGCCATGGCGCACCGCGCCGGCCTGGCCGGAGAGACCACCACCCGCCACCGTGACGGTGATGTCGTACTGGTTCAGCCGGTTGGCGACCAGCAGCGGCTGCTGCAGGATCATGCGCAGCACCGGACGGGCGAAATAGGTGACCACGTCACGCTCGTTGACGAGGATCTTGCCGGCGCCGGGCTTGATCCAGACGCGGGCGACCGCGTCCTTGCGCTTGCCGGTGGCGTAGGCACGACCGAACTTGTCGAGCTTCTGGACATGGACCGGAGCCTCGGCCGCAGCCGGGGCGACCGCGCCCTTGAGATCCTGGAGGGACTGGAGGGTTTCGGCCATGA
>JBMOJG010000954.1:0-1647 GCA_049316925.1 Alsobacter sp.
TGGGCCAGCGCGTCGGAGAACTCCTGCGCCGGTGTGTCGGATTGGATGCTCACCCGGTGGGTCTGGAGATCCACTGTCAGCATGGCGGCCGGGTCGGTCTTCCTGACGGTCTCGGTCACCACCCGCACGCAATGCTGGCAGCTCATGTCCGGCAGGTGCAGCTCGATGGCCATCGCGAATTCGTGGACAGAAGGTGCGGGGGGCGTGGGCTTCAGCGGAAGCGCGATTGCGGGACGGTCTTCAGATCCCCGGGCAGCGAGCCGAGGTAATCGGCCATGGCCTTGAGCTCGGCGGGCTTGAACTGCTGCACCTGGGCGCCCATGATGGCATTGCTGCGGCCCACGTTCGGATTGCCCTGCACCTTGTAGGAATGCAGCGCCACGCGCAGGTAGTCGGCATGCTGGCCGGCGAGCTTGGGGTAGGCCGGGTCGATCGTCTTGTTGTAGTCGACGCCGTGGCAGGACGCGCAGGCACCCTTGTCGAGCAGCGACTTGACCTCGGGAGAGGGTTGGCGCACGGCCTGTGCCACCGGGGCGACGCTGCTGCGGCCGTGCTGCTCGTAGAAGGCGCCGAGGTCGGCCATGTCCTGCTCGGTCAACGAGGCGGCCAAGCTGCGCATCGTCGGGTGCTTGCGCTCGCCCTTCTGGTAGGCCAGCAGCGCGGCGACGATGTACTTGCCGTTCTGCCCCGAGATCATCGGCACGCGGTGGACTTCCGGGAAGCTCGCCTGGTATCCGACGATGCCATGGCAGCCAATGCACATCGCGGCCTTCTTCTCGCCGGCCTTGGCATCCTGGGCGAAGGCGGGAAGGGCCATGCCCGCCAGGGCAAGGGACAGGGTGAGCGCTTTGATCATGGTCTGGGTCTTTGGCTGGCCACTGCAGTTCGCCCGGCCTCTCCTCGAACGGCCCGCGGCGCATGCACCCTCGAATTATAGGGGGGGCCTTATACTGGTCTGGCAGGTCTGAAGGGCTGTGAGCCCGGCCCGGCCCAAGCGGTCGCAGGTGCGTCGGTGCGCCTCCGGCTCGGTCGGCGCGAAGCGCACCTGCGCTGCTGTCGCGCTTCTGCGGCAGCCTGATGACAGGCTTTCGACGATGAAATTCCAGGGTTCCGAGCAGTACGTCGCCACGCCGGACCTGATGCTGGCCGTCAACGCGGCCATCACCTTGAAGCGCCCCTTGCTGGTGAAGGGCGAGCCCGGCACCGGCAAGACCATGCTCGCCGAGGAAGTGGCCAGCGCGCTTGGCCTCCCGCTCCTGCAGTGGCACATCAAGAGCACCACCAAGGCCCAGCAGGGCCTGTACGAGTACGACGCGGTCAGCCGCCTGCGCGACAGCCAGCTCGGCGACGAGAAGGTACGCGACATCCAGAACTACATCGTGCGCGGCGTGCTGTGGCAGGCTTTCGCCGCCGAGCAGCCGGTGGCGCTGCTGATCGACGAGATCGACAAGGCCGACATCGAGTTCCCGAACGACCTGCTGCGCGAACTCGACCGCATGGAGTTCTACGTCTACGAGACGCGCGAGCTGATCAAGGCCAAGCACCGGCCGGTGGTCTTCATCACCAGCAACAACGAGAAGGAACTGCCGGATGCCTTCCTGCGCCGCTGCTTCTTCCACTACATCAAGTTCCCCGACGCTGACACCA
>JBMOJG010000955.1:0-1640 GCA_049316925.1 Alsobacter sp.
GCGCCTCCGAGAAGCTCAGCACGAAGGCCTTGCTGGCGTAATAGACCGCCATGCCCGGGCCGGGCTGGAAGGCGGCCGTCGACGCCACGTTGAGGATCCGGCCGCGCGCGGCGATGATGTCGGGCAGCAGCCGCAGCGTCAGGTCGACCAGCGCCCTGCTGTTCAGGTCGATGATCCCGCCCTGCTCGGCGCGCGGCAGGTCGGCGACTTCGCCATTGAGTCCGTAGCCGGCGTTGTTGACGAGCCCGGTGGCCCGCGCCCCTGCTGCGGCGAGCGCCTCCGCGAGCCTGTCGGCGGCGCCGGGCACCGCCAGATCCTCGACCAGCACCAGCGGCCGCGGCCGCCCGGTGGCGGCGATGGCATCGGCCAGCGCCTCCAGCGCCGCGGCGGATCGCGCCGTCAGCGCCAGATCGACGCCGTCGGCGGCGAGCGCCCGGGCGAGTTCGGCGCCGATGCCCTGAGAGGCGCCGGTGACCAGGGTGACGTCGCGCATGCATGACCTCCACGGTTCACCCCATTATGGTGACCGCGACCCTGCCTTGCGACCCCGGGGGCTTGATTTCCGGAGCCGCGATGCGACGGTTCGCCCGAGGGAGGAACAGCCATGAACGCCATCGACCGCACCGCACAGGGAGCCAACCGCTCCGGCCTGACCGAGACCGAGGCCGAGAAGCGCCGGCCCTACAGGCATCCGCAGCCGGAATACTCGCCCCCGGAGATCGTGATCCCCGACGCGATTCCAACCGACGAGCGCATCTGGGTGCCGCAGGCTGAGAACGTCTCGTTCCGCCCGCTCTGCCTGTCGGCCTCGCGCGGCTACTGGCACACCATCCTGCGCGTGCGCAAGTCGGGCGTGCTCAGCCGCCACCGCCACCCGATGCCGGTGCACGGCTTCGTGCTGCGTGGCCGCTGGCGCTATCTCGAGCATGACTGGGTGGCGACCGAGGGGGCCTACGTCTACGAGGCGCCGGGCGAGACCCACACGCTCGTCGTCGACGACGATGTCGACGAGATGATGACGATGTTCCAGGTCAACGGCGCGATGATCTATGTCGATCCCGACGGCGCCGTGCAGGGCTATGAGGACGTCTTCACCAAGATCGACATGTGCAAGCGCCACTATGCGGCGATCGGACTGGGCGCCGACTATGTGGAGCGGTTCATCCGCTAGGCCGGCAGATGCGTTCAGGCATGTGCGCACCAGCCTCTGCTCTGCCGCATGGCGGTCAGGCCGAGCCTGGTCCTGCCGCCACCACGACGGGCGTGCATCAAGGTGCTGCGCATCCCGCCCTGAACCCTCCGGCCACGCTCCAGCCTCAGCCGGCGGGCTGCGTATATTGCGTGTCGTCCACCGGTTCCATCCAGGTGACGTGCGACGTGCCGTCGCTCTCCTGCATCGCCACATGCACCATCGCGGTTCCGGGTGCGGCACCGTGCCAGTGCTTCTCGCCGGGCGGGATCCACACGGTGTCGCCGGCCCGGATGATCCGGATGGGGCCGTCCCATGCCTGGACGAGGCCGCAGCCGGAGACCACGTGCAGGGTCTGGCCGAGCGGGTGGGTGTGCCAATGCGTCCGTGCGCCGGGCTCGAAGGTGACGCGCACCGCCCGCAGGCGGGCCGGGGCGGGCGCCTCGATGAT
>JBMOJG010000956.1:0-1639 GCA_049316925.1 Alsobacter sp.
GCAGATGCGAGGCGCGCCGGGTGAGCAGGACACTGGCCTCGCCCGGGCGGGCGAGCACCGGGATCAGTACCGCAGCGCGCCGCAGGTACTGGTCTGGACCCGGCCGCATGTCGGGGATCAGATCATGATCGCCGCGCGAATCGGGGCGGATCGCGCCGTCAGGGGCAACCAAGGTCAGTATCGAAGCGGCGCGCGCTTCCAGCGCTTCGGGCGCGAAGGCATGGGGGGAGACGACCGCGGTCACGTCAGGCCCGCGATCTCGTCGGCGTCCGCCATGGCGAAGAAGGCGCCGGCCGATGCGATGCCAAAGCGCGCACGTCCGTCGACGACCCGTTCCTCGCCGAGCGCGACGAGATCGTAGAACACCGCCCGCGTCACCCGCGCCCAGAGCCCGCCGCGGACCCGCACATAGGGCCGCAGCCCATCCGTGGCTTCGCGCTCGAACCGCAATTCGTGGTTGTCGTCCACGGTCACCACATCATCGACATTGGTGCGAAAGCCGATCCGCCGGGCCTCGCCCTCCCCGTCGACCGACATCTCGACCGCCAGGAACGGCGCGTCGTCGACGGTGATGCCGACCCGCTCGACGGGCGTCACCAGCACGAAACGGTCAGGGTCCTTGCGCAGGATGGTCGAGAACAACCGCACCAGCGCGGGGCGGCCGATAGGCGTGCCGGCGTAGTACCAGGTGCCGTCGGCGGCGATGCGCATGTCGATCTCGCCGCAATAGGCGGGGTTCCACAGGTGTACCGGCGGCAGGCCCCTGCCCCGCGCAGCGGCGCGCGCGCCCTCGGTCAGCGCGTCGAGTGCGGGTGGCCTTGGGGCATCGGCGGACATGGACGGAAGATAGGACCAAGCGGCGGGGAATGCGAGGCGGGTCGGCACGCGGTCGCGAGGACGGCGCCGCAGTCCTGCAACGGGATGCGCCAGGCCGGTGGCCTGGCGCACGCCTTCGGGGGCTTCCGCCTCACGCGGTTAAGTAGTCGTTGTGATTGTGCCAGGTGGCCAGCAGGTACGAGTAATCGACCGGTTCCTGGTAGTCGGGACCGTGCTGGGCGGCGGCAGCCAGGGAGAAGCCCTCCATGTCATGGTGGGGCAGGAACTCCCGGAGCAGCTTCCCGTCGTCCCCGAGCCCGAACGCCTGCAGCAGGGCTCCGGCCTCGCCGGGGACGGCAAAGTCGAAGGCGTCGAGCCTGTCGAGCAGGGTCCCGAGCTTGCCCAGACCCGACGACGTGCTGCCCGCATCCTCTCCGAGCAACCGGCCGATCAGGTTCTTGTCGAGGCCCAGGTTGTCGGGCAGCGCGGTGTCGCCCTTGCCAAGCAGTGCCCCGATCATGGCATGGGGGTCCGGTGCGCTCCCGGTGTCCTGCTCGGGATCAGAATACTTGATACCGAAAAATTCTTTCAGGCCCTTCCACAATGTATCAAGCGTCCACCCGGCTGTGGTGGAATGCTCGCTATAGTCGACGGCACGTTCGACCGCCTTTTTGTGGTCGTTGCGTCCATCAGTGGGTTCGCCGGATCCATCGTGGGTGTCCTCCCATTTCTGGAGCGTGTTGGCTTTAGCAAAGGCCTCTTTCTGCGCCTTCACCTTCTCCTGGTTGGCCTCCCACGACTTGACGCCGTCCTTGTCGCTCCA
>JBMOJG010000957.1:0-1635 GCA_049316925.1 Alsobacter sp.
GGCGAGGCTGGTCGCCTCGACGCCCGCCGGGAGACGCGACAGGTCAGAGAGCCCGGCGACCAGATGGCCGTCGACGAGCGTCAGGCGCACGGCCTCCACACCGGCAAGGACGCCCGGCGTCGCAGCCGCAGCGGCCACGGACGCCGCATCAGGCGCGGCCGCCGGCGGAGCCGCCTCGCGCAGCAGCGCCCGCAGGTCGGTGTATTTCCACGCCTCGACGCGCCGATGCGGCAGGCCCGCAGCGGCGAACCGGCCGAACGCCGCCTCGCGCGCCAACGCCATGCGGGCATCGCCCGGCAGGCCCGCGCGCACGGCGGGGAACAGGTCGATCAGCGCGGACTCGGCCGCGGTGCGGATGGGGGTCACGTCAGCCATGTCAGGCCGCCTTGTAGTCGGCATAGCCGTTGGCCTCGAGTTCGAGCGCCAGCTCCTTGCCGCCCGACTTCACCACGCGCCCCGCCGCCATGACATGCACCGTGTCCGGCACGATGTAATTCAGCAGGCGCTGGTAGTGGGTGATCACCAGGAAGGCGCGGCTGGGGTCACGCAGCGCGTTCACGCCATCGGCCGCCACCTTGAGGGCATCGATGTCGAGGCCCGAATCCGTCTCGTCGAGAATGCAGAAGCGCGGCTCCAAAAGGGCCATCTGCAGCACCTCCATGCGCTTCTTCTCGCCGCCGGAGAAGCCGACATTCAGCGCCCGCTTCAGCATGTCCTGCGGGATCTGCAGCCGCTCGGCCGCGCCCTTCACCCGCCGCATCAGGTCCGGGATCGAGAGCTCGTCCTCGCCGCGCGCCTTGCGCTGGGCGTTCACGGCCGCCTTGAGGAACGACATGGTGCCAACACCCGGGATCTCCAGCGGATACTGAAAGGCCAGGAACACGCCGGCCGCCGCCCGCGCGTCGGGGTCGAGCTCCAGCAGGTTCTGGCCGTCGAGCAGGATCTCGCCGTCGGTGACGTCATAGTCGGGCTTGCCGGCGATCACATAGCTCAGCGTCGACTTGCCGGAGCCGTTGGGGCCCATCACCGCGGCGACCTCGCCGTCGTGGATGGTCAGCGACAGTCCGTTGAGGATCGGCTTGTCGTCGATCTGGACGTGGAGATTGCGGATTTCAAGCATGGAACAGGTCCTGGGCAGGGTGTTGCGCGCAGCCGGCGAACCGGCGCGCCGCGGAGAGGGTCAGGCGGGGTGCCGGCGCGTTACCCGACGCTTCCCTCAAGCGAGATCGAGATCAGTTTCTGCGCCTCGACGGCGAACTCCATCGGCAGCTGCTGCAGCACGTCCTTGACGAAGCCGTTGACGATGAGCGCCGTCGCCTCCTCGGCCGAGAGCCCGCGCTGCTGGCAGTAGAACAGCTGGTCCTCGGAGATCTTCGAGGTGGTGGCCTCGTGCTCGAACACGGCGCTGGCTGTGTTGGCCTCGATATACGGCACCGTGTGGGCCCCACAGCGATTGCCGATGAGCAGCGAGTCGCAATTGGTGAAGTTGCGGGCGTTCGTCGCCTTGCGGTGGGCCGACACGAGCCCCCGATAGGTGTTGTTCGACTGGCCGGCCGAGATCCCCTTGGAGATGATCCGGCTCGTGGTGTTCTTGCCGAGATGGATCATCTTGGTGCCGCTGTCGACCTGCTGCAT
>JBMOJG010000958.1:0-1633 GCA_049316925.1 Alsobacter sp.
CGTTCGCGGCCTGGAAATCACCCACCAGCGGCAGTTGCACGTCGAAGCTGCGGCCATCGGCGTCGACGGCGAGACGCTGGCCGAAGCCGTTCCGCGTCAGCCCGGTGATGCGGAGGGTCCGGCCAGCCCTTCCGACGGTGAGGAGCCGCAACCCGCGCGCCTGCACGGCTGCGGCAATGGCGGGGCCGCGCTCACCATCCATGTTGACGACTGCCGTGCCGCCGGCCGGCAGCAGCGTGTCGAACAGGCGCAGCTTTGCGGCCAGATAGGCCTCCACCGTCGGATGATAGTCGAGGTGGTCGTGCCCCAGATTGGTGAAGCCCGCCGCCACCAGCCTGACGCCGTCGAGGCGCCGCTGGTCGAGCCCGTGCGAGGAGGCCTCCATCGCCAGATGGGTGACGCCCTCGGCGTCGAGCTGCGCCAGAGTCTCGTGCAGCGTCACCGGATCGGGTGTCGTCAGCGAGCCGTAGACCGCCCCGTTCGGCGCCACGACCCCGATGGTGCCGAGGCTCGCGGCCTGGCGGCCGCAGGTGGCGAAGATCTGCCGGGTGAATTCTGCCACCGAGGTCTTGCCGGCGGTCCCGGTTACCGCGACGACGATGCCGGGCTGGCCGGGATGCATCCGCGCCGCCGCCTGCGCCAGCGCCGACCGCACGTCGGGCACGCGCGCATACGCCACCGCCGCCGGCAGGTCGGCTGGCCGCTCCGCCTCGCCGACGACCCCCACGGCCCCTGCCGCCACCGCTGCAAGCGCAAAGGCCAGGCCATCGGCGCGCGCGCCCGGCACGGCGAAGAACACCGTCCCTGGCCCGGCGCGCCGGCTGTCAGCCGTCACGGCGGAGACCGGCCGCCCGTCGGCGTCCGCCCCCGTGCCGGCGAGGAGCTCGGCAAACGTCATCGCGGTCCCAAAATCATCGTGTTCCCCAGGCTCCCATGCGGGCCATGACCGGGAAGGGCAGCTGCGGCGGCTCAAAGCGCGGCGGCAGCCCCAGCAGCGGCGCCACGCGCTCGATCACCTTGCCGGTGGTCGTGCCGGCATTCCAGGCCGCGGTGGCATAGCCGAAGGTCTCCGGCAGCCCCTGCGGTTCGTCGTAGATCGTCAGGAACAGGTACTTGGGCCGGTCGGACGGGGCAATGGCCATGAAGGTGGTGAACAGCCGCGTTTTAGAGTAGCGCCCGCCGATCACCTTCTCGGCGGTACCGGTCTTGCCGCCGACGAAGTAACCCGGCACGGCCGCCCGCGAGGCCGAGCCGCGCTCGGCGTTGAGCCGCATCACGTAGCGCAGTGCCTCGCTGGTCTCCGGCTTGATCACGCGGGTTGCCTTGGCGAGCGCCTCCTCAGGCGTCCGGCGCAGGAAGGTGGGCGTCATCATCATGCCGCCATTGACCAGCGCGCCGACGGCCGCAACCGCCTGCATCGGCGCCACGGCGAGGCCGTGCCCGAAGGCAATCGTCATGGTGTTGAGTTCGCCCCAGCGCTGCGGAACGATCGGCTCCGAGCTTTCCGGCAGCTCGGTGCGCATGCGATCGAGCTGACCCATCTTGCGCAGGAAGGCCTGGTGGCCCGGAACTCCGACGGTCAGCGCCATGCGGGCCGTGCCGATGTTGGAGGAGTGCACGAACACCTCCGGCA
>JBMOJG010000959.1:0-1624 GCA_049316925.1 Alsobacter sp.
ACGGCGTCGAGCGGCCGAAGCCCTCGATCCAGTTCGAGATCGGCGAGCAGGTGCGGGTGGCCGACGGTCCGTTCGCGTCGTTCAGCGGCACTGTCGAGGAGGTCGACGAAGCCCGCGCCAGGCTCAAGGTCGCGGTGTCGATCTTTGGCCGCGCCACGCCGGTCGAGCTCGAATACGCTCAGGTCGAAAAGGTCTGATATGACCCGGAGCAGGCAGCTCCTCGCTGCGCTGCTCCCGGGAGTGCTGCTGGCGTGGTCCGCCTCCGCCGGCCAAGCCCAATCCGCCGACTGCGAGAGCGTGGGCGCGCCGCGGACGACGACGCTGCTGATCGGCAGCCTGGCGCCCGCCATGGGGGCACCGAGCCAGGCCCGCTTCTGCATCCGTCACGGGCAGCCGACTCGAATCGACACGTTCGACGCCGAGGGGCGCGTGACGATCCGCAGCGTCTATGACGGCGCCCAGGCCCGGTCCAACACGCGGGTGGCGCTGGGAACGACCTGTGTGTTCGGCTACGAGCCGGCCGGGACGGACTTCCGCACGCTCGAGACGGGCCACAACCACCAGTTTCGCCAGTCGATCACTGGCTGCGACGCGCCGCCGGCGCAGCTGGTGGAGATCATCGTCGGCGGGCGCAGCGCGGTGACGCTCTCGGGCTGCCGCTTCGATGCCATGCACTTCCAGCGCGCCAACGTGTCTGTGCCAGGCCCGTCCATCACCGTCGACGCCCTGTTCGTGCCGCGGCTCGGCTGGCCGGTCGAAAGCACGGTGCGGGCGGTGGGCGCGGCGTCCGGCACGCGCATGGTCATCGAGGCGCTGGGCACGGCCGAGGACACCGCAAAGCTCTGCGAGGCGCCGCAGTCCTAGCGCGGCAGATCCAGGGCCGTTGCCGCGGCCTTGGCCATCATGGCCTGACGAGGTCGCGCACCACCTGCATCATGTCCTGCGCCCGGGCCTGGTTGGCCTCGGGCGTCGACCAGAATCCGAGCAGCAGCACCTTGTCGGTATCGGGCTTCACGCCGACCATCAGGAACTGGATGACCATCGGCTTGCCGTTGCGGGTCGCCGGGATGCGCATCTCGATCACCGGCGTCTGGTTGACCGTCTCCTCCTTCTTGGTGGGCTGGCCGGCCGAGATGACGCCCTGCTTGTCGAACAGGGCGGTGTAGGCCTCCATGGTGGCGTTGACGTCCTTCAGGGGGAGGCCCTGGACCCGGAAATGCAGGTCGCCGGCCTTGTCGTTGACCTCGATGCCGCCGGCCATGCGCGTCACCGTCCAGTCGTCGGGCAATCGCACCGGGAAGGCGGGCCCGGCATCGGCGAACATGTGGGTCTGCGTGGCGGCGGCGGGCGCCGGGCCGACGACGACGCCTGCGGCGATCGCAAACAGCAGGGCGGCGAAGGGGCGCAACAGAGTGGTCATGGCAGTCTCCGGATGGCCGGCCACGACTAGCCGTCCCGGCGGTCCGGGGCAAGGCTGGCGAGGGTGCGGCGCACGGCCTTCCGCGCGGTTGGAGGGTCGGCGCCTTGCACGCGCGGCCGAGTTCGGGTAGGGAGACGCGCCTCGGACATCGTGCCGGGGCTTTTCACTGCGGGAGGCATGCCGGTCGCCAGCCGGGGTCCATGC
>JBMOJG010000960.1:0-1620 GCA_049316925.1 Alsobacter sp.
GGCAGGAGCTTCCGTCCGACACGGCTGACGGCGGCCCATGGCTGGGCGGCGGCGCAGGGGGCGAGCTTCATCGAGAGCGGGCCGTGGCTGCGCGCCCAGTGGTTTCCGCGGCCCGGCGAGACCGACTGGCTGCAGAGCTGCACCCGCGAGGTGAAGGCCGTGCGGTCCGCAGTCGGCATCTGCGACGTCTCGACGCTCGGCAAGATCGACATCCAGGGCCCGGACGCCGCGGTGCTGCTCGACCGGCTCTACGCCAACACGATGTCGACCCTGCCGGTCGGACGGGCCCGCTACGGCCTGATGCTGCGCGAGGACGGCTTCGTGTTCGACGACGGCACGGTCTCCCGGCACGGGCCGGAGCGCTACCTGATGACGACGACGACCGCCCAGGCCGGCAAGGTCATGCAGCACATCGAGCACGCGCTGCAGTGGCTGTGGCCGTCGCTCGACGTGCAGGCCGTCTCGGTGACGGAGCAGTGGGCCCAGTTCGCCGTCGCGGGGCCACGCTCGCGCGAGCTGCTGGCGCGGATCGTCGACGGCGCCGACATCTCCGACGCCGCCGTCCCCTACATGGCGGCAGTTGAACTGACCGCCCTCGGTGGAGTGCCGGCGCGGCTCTACCGCATCTCGTTCTCGGGCGAGCTCGCCTACGAGATCGGCGTGCCCTCAGGCTACGGCGAGGCGCTGGCGGCGGCCCTGGTGGCCGCCGGCAGCGATCTCGGGGTGACGCCCTATGGGCTCGAGGCGATGAGCGTGATGCGCATCGAGAAGGGCCATGTCGCCGGAGCCGAGCTCAACGGCCAGACGACGGCGGCCGATCTCGGCCTCGGCAAGATGATGTCGACCAAGAAGGACTTTGTCGGCCGCACCATGGCGCAGCGCCCTGCCCTGACCGACCCGGACCGGCCGACGCTGGTCGGGTTCCGCACCGTGAATGCGGCCGACAGGGTCACGTCTGGCGCGCATTTCCTCGACGCGGGAGCGGCCCCGACAATGGCCAACGATCTGGGGCACATCACCTCGGTGGCGTTCTCTCCGGCCGAAGGTCGCTGGATCGGTCTCGGCCTGATGGTGCGCGGGCCGCAGCGCATTGGCGAGCGGGTGCGGGCCTGGGACGGCGTGCGCAACCGGGATGTGCCGATCGAGCTGTGCGCACCTTGCTTCTACGATCCCGCCGGCGCGCGGCTGAGGGGCTGAGCCGATCATGTCAGCAGTCCCCTCCCCCCATTCCCACCGCTCCGGGCTGCCGCTGGTCCGCTCGGTCTTCGCCGGCCTGTGCGTCCCCGGCCGCCATGGCCGGGCCGAGGGGCCAGCTGGCGTCACGGTGTCGGAACGCACCGGTCTGGCGATCGCGAGCGTGCTGGTGCGGCGCGGCTGCGAGGCGCAGCTGGCGGACGCCGTCAGTGCCAGGTTCGGCCTTGCGTTGCCAACGGCCCCGACTCGGGCCGCCGCGGGTGATGTCGCCTTCCTTTGGACTGGCCCGGGGCAGTGGCTGGCGATCGCCGAGCCGGCGGCCGCAGCCGGCTTCGTCGCCGGGCTGGCCACCGCGCTGGACGGCGCGGCCAGCGTGGCGGACCAGTCGCATGGCCGCGGCGTGCTGCGCCTGGCGGGGCCGCGCCT
>JBMOJG010000961.1:0-1616 GCA_049316925.1 Alsobacter sp.
AGGTGATGCGGCCCTGCTGCGGGTGGTAGAAGCCGTTGATGACGTTCAGCATCGAAGTCTTGCCGGCGCCGTTGGGCCCGATGATGGCGCGGATCTCGCCTTTGCGGATGTCGAACGAGACGTCCGTAATCGCCTTGACGCCGCCGAAGGACAGCGACACCCCATCCACCGCCAGCAGGACGTCGCCGGCGACGAGCCCCTGATTGCCTGCAGGCGCCCTCATTCCGCAGCCTCCAGCGTCCGGCCGGCCGCGGGCACGGCATGCAGCGGGCAGTCATGGATCTTGACGCGCGCCGCGATGACGCCCTTGCGGCCGTCCTCGAAGGTGACCTCCGTGCGGATGTCGGCCTCGGACGAGCCGTCGTAAAGCGCCGTGACCAGCGGCCCGTAGCGGTCGGCGATGAAGCCGCGCCGCACCTTCTGGGTGCGGGTGAGCTCGCCGTCGTCGGCGTCGAGTTCCTTGTGCAGGATCAGGAACCGCTTCACCTGGGCGCCGCCCATCATCGGTTCAACCGCCAGCGAGCGGTTCACCTCGTCGACATGGCCGGCGATCATGGCGTAGACCTGAGGGTGCCCGGCCAGTTCCTGGTAGGACGCATACACAACATTGTTGCGTTCCGCCCAGTTGCCGACGGCGGTCAGGTCGATGTTGATGAAGCACGATACGTAGTCCTGGTCGTTGCCAAAGGCCACGACCTCCTTGATGTTCGGGTAAAATTTCAGCTTGTTCTCGACATATTTGGGCGGGAACAGCTCGCCATTGGCGAGACGGCCAACATCCTTGGCACGATCGATGATGCGCAGGTGCCCAGCGGCGTCGAAGAAGCCGGCATCGCCGCTCTTCACCCAGCCGTCGGCGGTCTTGGTGCGGGCCGTCGCCTCTGGGTCCTTGTAGTAGGCCTGGAAGACGCCCGGAGACCGGAACAGCACCTCGCCATCGTCGGCGATCCTGACCTCGACGTCGGGAGCGGGACGCCCGACCGTGTCGGCGCGGATCTCGGCGTCAGGCTGCATCGTGACGTAGACCGACGCCTCGGTCTGGCCGTAGAGCTGCTTCAGGTTGATGCCGAGCGAGCGGTGGAAGCGGAAGATCTCGGGGCCGATCGCCTCGCCGGCGGTGTACGCCACCTTGATGCGCGACAGGCCGAAGCGGTTCTTCAGCGGCGCATAGACCAGCGCGTCACCCACCGCATAGAGCAACCGATCCTTGAGCGAGACTGGCTCGCCGTTGAGGATGCGCTCGCCGCAGCGGCGCGCGACACCGATGAAGTAATGAAACATCCGGCGCTTGAGCGCGCTCGCATCCTCCATGCGCACCATCGTCAGGGTGAGGAGGTTCTCGTACACCCGCGGCGGCGCGAACGCGTAGGTGGTGCCGATCTCGCGACGGTCCTCGACCACGGTCTCGGGGCTCTCCGGGCAATTGACGCAGAAGCCGGCCACCAGCGATTGCGCATAGGAGAAGATGTGGTCGCCGACCCAGGCGAGCGGCAGATAGGCGATGACCTCGTCGGTCTCGTCCAGCGTGTCAAAACTGCAGCCGTTGCGGGCCGAGATCAGCACGTTGTCGTAGGTGAGCATCACGCCCTTCGGCCGGCCGGTGGTGCCGGAGGTGT
>JBMOJG010000962.1:0-1609 GCA_049316925.1 Alsobacter sp.
CAATCCGAAGGTGCTGATCTATGGCGTGACCGCGACGCCGAACCGTGGCGATCGCAAGGGCCTTCGCCCGGTCTTCTCGAATGTCGCTGACCAGATCCGGATCGGCGAACTCATCGCGTCCGGCCACCTCGTGCCGCCACGAACCTTCGTGATCGACGTCGGCGTCCAGTCCGATCTTGGTCGGGTGCGCAAGACCGCAGACGATTTCGACATGGCCGAGGTCGCCAAGGTGATGAACCGGACGCCGGTGACGGAAGCCGTCATCCGCCATTGGCGCGAGAAGGCACAAGAGGCGGGGAGCGGCGGAGCCGCGACAGGGAACGCTACGAACTACCGGCAGACGGTCGTGTTCTGTGCCGATGTCGCGCACGCCACAGCCTTGGCGAACGCCTTCCGTGAAGCCGACGTGCCGACGGTGCTGGTCACCGGTGAGATGGCCGAGGCGAGCCGCAAGGCCGCTCTCGCCGAGTTCGCGGAGGCCAAAGCGCGCGTCATCGTCAACGTGGCGGTCCTGACTGAGGGCTGGGACCACCCGCCGACCTCCTGCGTCGTGCTGCTGCGTCCGAGCTCCTGGCGCTCGACCATGGTCCAGATGGTTGGCCGCGGCTTGCGCACGGTGAACCCGCAGGAACACCCGGGCGTCCTGAAGACGGACTGCATCGTGCTGGATTTCGGCACATCCACGCTGCTGCACGGCTCGCTGGAGCAGGATGTCGATCTCGATGGCCGCGAGGCGACAAGGGAAGCGCCGAGTAAGACGTGCCCGTCTTGCGAGGCGATCATCCCGCTCTCGTCGCGAGAGTGTCCGCTGTGCGGCCATGCCTTCACCTGCGACAACGCATCGGAGACGCCGCAGCTGCTCGGCGACTTCGTGATGAGCGAGATCGATCTCCTGAAGCGGTCGAGCTTCAAGTGGTACGATCTCTTTGGCGACGACGCCGCGCTGGTCGCGACCGGCTTCACCGCGTGGGCGGGCGTCTTCTTCCTGAATGGGCGCTGGTATGCGGTGGGCGGCCGGCAGGGCCAACCGACCACGCTCGTTGGCGCTGGCGAACGCACGGTCTGTCTGGCTTCAGCCGATGACTGGCTGAATGAGCACGAGAGCGATGAGACCGCGCACAAGACCCGCCGCTGGCTCGCGCAGCCCCCGACCGACAAACAGCTGGCGCTGCTGCCGACGGAGTACCGGCAGGACTTCGGTCTGACCCGCTACCAGGCCTCCGCGCTGATCGCCTTCCAGTTCAACAAGGCGGCGATCCGTCGGCTCGTGTTCGGGGCTGATCGCGACGCGCTGGCGAGGGCGGCGTGATGACAGGCAACGCCCATGACACCATCGCGCCAACCGATGTCGGACTGGGAGCGTCTGTGGCACCCGAAGGGCATCCCCTGCGCCGTTTGCTGGACACCTTCACGCGGCTTTGGTTGGCGCGAGCCCTTCCGTACGAGCCGGCCGCGCTCGGAACGCTGGTTCTGCTCGATCACCTGTCAGGCCTTCTGGTCCTCGTCGGCACGGAGGCGCTCCGTGGTTGATCTGACCGAACAGGAGTGCGCCGCTATGCGTGCGGCGCTGAGACCCGTCGCCGAGCTCATGGAGGAGATCGGCTGGACG
>JBMOJG010000963.1:0-1607 GCA_049316925.1 Alsobacter sp.
AGGCGATCGTCGAATCCACCGTGCGGCGGGCGCGGCCCGTGGTGCTGACCGCGCTGGCGGCGATCCTGGCCATGATCCCGCTCGCCGGCTCGGCGTTCTGGGGTCCCATGGCCATCACCATCATGGGCGGGCTGTTCGTCGCCACCTTCCTGACGCTGCTGTTCCTGCCCGCCCTCTATGCGCTGTGGTTCCGGCGTTCGCTGGGCGGGACGGGCTCAGCCCCCGTCCAGGCCGAGCCACCGGTAGCCGAGGCCGCCATCCCGCTGCCCGTGCCGCCGCAGCTGGCTGCAGAATGAAAAAGCCCCGGCGCAGGGCCGGGGCTCGGGGTCGGTCACAAGCCTGCAGTGGCAGTCAGCGCGGGGCGCGCTTGGCGAGGATGCGCTGCAGTGTGCGGCGATGCATCGCCAGCCGCCGGGCCGTCTCCGACACGTTGCGGCTGCACAGTTCATAGACACGCTGGATGTGCTCCCAGCGCACGCGATCGGCCGACATCGGATTTTCCGGCGGCAGCGGACGCGCCGCGCCGGTGGCCTGCAGGGCGGCGTCGATCTCGTCGGCGTCTGCCGGTTTGGCCAGGTAGTCATAGGCGCCGAGCTTCACGGCCGTCACCGCAGTGGCGATGTTGCCGTAGCCGGTGAGGATGATGCCACGCGCCTCGGGACGGACCTCGTTGAGCTTGGCCAGCACATCAAGACCGTTGCCGTCGGCAAGCCGCATGTCGATGACGGCAAAGTCGGGGGCCTCGCGTTCGATCGCGGCGATGCCGTCGGCCACTGTCTCGGCGGTGGCAACACGGTAGCCTCGTGCTTCCATGGCCCTGGCGAGGCGGGTCAGGAACGGCCGGTCGTCATCGACGATCAGAACCGATGCACCGATGGTCGGGACGCCAGCGGTGCCAAGGGTGGGGGAAACGTGGTCGAGCATGGTTTTCGAGCCTCCACGTCAGTTTACGCAGCCTGTTGCGAACGGTTCACAAGCAGACCTGACAATTCGTCGAGTCAGAGCGGAAACACGGGCTCCATCGGCGCCTTCAGCGCCAGGACACCCCTCTCGAAGGCCAGCCGCGGCCAGGAGACGACGACGCGGGCCCCGCACTCGGGCGACGGAGCATTGCCCATCGACAGCACCGCGCCGGAGCGCTCGAGCAGCGTCTTGGCGATGAACAGACCCAGCCCCATGCCCGAGCCGACCTCGGATTTGGCCCTGCGTCCCGCTGCGCGGGTCGTCACATAGGGCTCGCCGATACGGGCAAGGACCTCACCGGAAAACCCCGGGCCATCGTCGCTGATCGACACCCAGACGTGATCTTCGTCCCAGGACGCATCGATGCGAACCTCCGCACTGGCGAAGTCGACGGCATTTTCGACCAGGTTGCCGAGACCATAGAGCAGGCCGGGATTGCGCCTGCAGACAGGCTCCGTGCCGCTGCCCCGCGCATCGACCGTGATGGCGACATCGAACGGCCGGTGCGGCCCCACCGTCTCCTCGATGAGCAGGCTGAGGCGCATGGTCTCGAGCGGTCCGGCCGCCTCGTTGCCAAGCGAGTTGAGCTTGCCGAGGATGCCGCGGCAGCGGGTCACCTGCTCGATCAGCAAGGCGATGTCCTC
>JBMOJG010000964.1:0-1605 GCA_049316925.1 Alsobacter sp.
GCGTGCTTCTGCGAGAGAGGCACGCCCTTCAACGGACTAACTTCCGGCCAAACCCTTTATTTTAAAGCTCGTTGCCTCCCGGACCATGTCCAAGGATGCAGCAATGAGCCCCCATCTGCCGTCGCCCCGGAAGCCTGGGACACCGCAGACCGAGGCCCTGCGGCAGCCTCTGCCGGAGCGCACTGACGCAAGCCCTGCTCCGCCTGCAGCTGGGCCGCATGCAGCGCCTGGCCTGACGCGACACGAGGCGACGCCCGGCGCGGGCAGCCTGACTGACAACGAACCGGGCTGCGACGCGGACCCGGGCACCGGTTGACCGTCGATTCGGCCTGAAAATGCCGCCCGCATCCGCTCGGTGCCACGCGCCATGGCGTTTTGGACAACTCCGGCCGTCCTGACGTCGCAAAGCACGCCGTCTGTGACGAACACGATGCACGAAGTGCTTGAACATGACAGCTTCGTGTCGGAAGAGTTGTGGTTTCGTGACGCAAGGAAGCGAACCACAATCATGCTCCGCCCGCTGCTTCGCCGACCGCAACCCGCCGCCCTGCCCCGTGAGGGGACGGCACGCCTGCTGTCGATTCCGCAAAACCCCCTGCCTGGCCGTGCCGAGATCGGCTGGACGCGCAGCGCGCGCGGCATGCTGCTGCGCACCGCGTTCTGGCCCGCGACCGGTCCGTGCCGCGGGACGGTGGTGCTGCTGCAGGGGCGCTGCGACTTCATCGAGAAGTATTTCGAGACGGTGCGCGAGCTGCGCCGCCGCGGCTTCGCCGTCGCCACCTTCGACTGGCGCGGCCAGGGCGGATCCGGCCGCGAGATCGCCGACACCGCCGCCAGCCATGTGGCCGATTTCGCGCTCTACCAGGCCGATCTCGACTGTGTCGTCGAGGACCTGCTGTCGGATTGCCCGCGGCCGTTTCTGGCGCTGGGGCACTCGATGGGCGGCTGTATCCTGCTCGAGGCCCTGATCGCCAACCCCCGCCGCTTTGCCGGTGCGGTGCTGACGGCACCGATGGTGGGTCTGTCGCCCGGGCTGGCGCCGCCAATGGCGGCCTCGCTCGCCTCGGCCATGACCCGTGTCGGCCTTGGTCGCTGGCGGATCCCCGGTGGGCCGGTCGAGCGGTCGCGCGCCGAGCCGGACTTTGACGACAACGTGCTGACCTCCGATACGCACCGCTATGCCCGGCTGCGGGCCCTCAACACCGCAGCTCCCCATCTCGGCCTCGGCAATCCGACCGTCTCGTGGGTCCGGGCCGCCTTCGCGGCCATGGGCCGGGTCAACGCACTGGGCAGCGCGGAGAAGATCTCTGTCCCGGTGCTCGCGGTCGCCGGTGCGGCCGACAAGGTCACCGATACGCTGGCCACGCGCCGGTTGATCGAGACCATCCCGACCGGCCGCATGGTTGTGCTGCCCGGCTGCCGCCACGAGGTGCTGCTGGAGCGTGATCCCTACCGGGTCCGTTTCTGGGCAGCCTTCGAGCGGCTGGCTGGCGAGATCGCACCCGCCTGACCGGGCGCGGACCCTCCGGTCCGCGGCCCAGCCGCGGGCCGGGCATCCTCAACGATCATGCAGATCAGCGCGCCCTGGCACTGACCTGCGGCGTG
>JBMOJG010000965.1:0-1600 GCA_049316925.1 Alsobacter sp.
CACCGTTCGCGAACCGGAAGTGTCGATGATGAATGGTTTGGGTCAACGGACCGGCTGGATCGCGCTCCGCTCCACCGCGATCCTGCGCGGCCTGGGACTGGGCCTGATGCTGGCGGTGTCCGCCACGCCTGCCCCCGCCGCCGCGCCGTTCGTCGTCGCCGACGTTGCCACCGGCCGGGTCCTCGCCGCCGAGGACGCGACGATGCCGTGGTATCCGGCTTCCGTCACCAAGCTGATGACGACCTATGTGGCCCTCAAGCGTCTGCGCGCCGGAGCGATCGGACTGGAAACGCCGATCCCTGTGTCGCGTCGTGCAGCATCAGCGCCGCCGTCCAAGTCAGGCGCACGGACGGGCCAGGTGATCACCCTCGACAACGCTCTCAAGATCCTGCTCGTGAAGTCGGCTAACGACCTGGCTGTTGTGGTTGCCGAGGGCGTCGGCGGGTCAGTCGAGGGGTTTGCCGCGATGATGAACGCCGAGGCGGCCCGGCTCGGCATGCGCGAAAGCCATTTCATCAACCCACACGGGCTGCATGCTGTCGGCCAGCAGACCTCCGCCCGCGACATGGCGATCCTGGCCCGGGCGCTGCTGCTCGAGTTTCCCGAATTCGCCGGCTATTTCCAGATCGGCGCGGTGCAGCTGGGCGCCCGCGTGATGAAGAACACCAACGGGCTGGTGGGTCGCTACCCGGGCGTCGAGGGGATGAAGACCGGCTTCATCTGCGCGTCCGGGTTCAACCTCGTCGCGGTGGCGTCGCGCAATGGCCAGCGCCTCGTGGCCGTGGTCATGGGTGCGTCGTCCGGCGCCGAGCGCACGATCCGCGCCGGCGACCTGCTGGACCGGGGCTTTTCCGGCAGCATCGGCAGCATCGGGTGGGGCGGCGGCACGTCGCTGCAGGCCCTGCCGGTCTCCACCATCGCCGCCGCGCCCAACATGCGCGAGGACATCTGCGTGCGCCGTCGTGGCGCCCCGGCTTCCGAGGAGGAGGCCGAGACCGTCACCGTGACGACGCCGATGAACGCTCCCGGCAGCGACGACACCCGCTACCTGATGCTGTCCAGCCAGGCGATCAGCCAGCCCAGCACCGTCCGCGGCGGCGCCGGCCCACGCTCGCTGGGACCGCGGGCGCTCTTCACCCCCGAAATCGTTGCCTTCGGACCGACCTCCGGGTCGGGGACCGCGCCGCGCGCGGCCAATGCGGGCGGCCAGCGCACGCTGGTTGCCGAGCCCGCCGAGGCGCCCGCCCGCCGCGGCCGCGGCAAGCCGGCAACCACCAGCGCCTTCGCCGCCGACCAGGCTGCCGAGGCCGCGGCCGGGACGGCGCCGCTGGCCCTGCCAAGCGCCGTGACCGCGACCCAGCCCAACGCCAAGCCGTTGCGGGCCGGGGCAGGCATCGGTACCGGCGCGAAATCGAAACCCGGCAACGGACCCGGCCAGATCGCCGCCCGGCCCCGTCCGGCGCAGGGTCTCGTGATCGAGCCCGTCCCGTCGCTTGCTGCCGAAGCGCCAGCAGCCCGCAATGCGCCGGCACAGCGCCCGATCGGCGGCGTCGCCCCGGCGGGACAGCCCCGCACGGCAACGCGCTCGAGCGGAGCAACC
>JBMOJG010000966.1:0-1600 GCA_049316925.1 Alsobacter sp.
CATCGGCCCCAGCGGTGCGCCCAGCGTCAGGGTCACATGCAGGCCAAGATCCATGGTCCCGGAGAGGTCGGCAAACGCACGGGCGTGTGGCGCGAAGGCCGGCAGACCCGTCATGGCGCCTGCGCCCGACAGCCGGCCGGCCTCGCCCAGCGTCAGGATCGCCCGGCTCACCGGGCCGGTGAGGCCGAAATCGTCGACCACCAGCACAAAACCGGTCGGACGGAAGGTAAGACGCGCCACGGAGCCTCACAGGGTTGCGCGCGAGCATATTGTCGGCTCTTTTCAGTGCGACAACCCGGGCGCGCCGGCAAGCCCGGCGCACTCCCCTCCTGCCAGATGCCGGTCCCGCGCCGTGAGCGACACATCTCCCGAACTGTCCGTCGTGATCCCCGTGTTCAACGAGGGCGCCAATGTCGACATGCTGGTGGCGCGCCTGCGCCCGGTGCTGGACGGCATCTCGCCAGCCTGGGAAGTGGTGTTCGTCGACGACGGATCGCGCGACGACACGCTCGAGCGCATCCGCAGGCTGAACAAGACCGACCCCCGGCTCCGGGCGGTGTCGTTCAGCCGCAATTTCGGCAAGGAGATCGCCATCGCGGCAGGGCTCGACCATGTGCGCGGCCGCGCCACGGTGATCATGGACGCCGACCTGCAACACCCGCCCGAGATGATCTCCGCCTTCGTGCAGAAATGGCGCGAGGGCTGGGCCATGGTGTACGGGCAGCGCGTCGACCGCGGCACCGACGGGCCGCTGCGCCGCTGGTTCACCCATGCGTTCTACCGGTTGTTCCAGGCCTTCGGCGAGACGCCGCTGCCCGAGGGCGCAGGCGACTTCCGCCTCCTGGACCGGCGGGCGGTGGAGGCGCTGCGGCAGCTTGGCGAGCGGGCACGGTTCTCCAAGGGTCTCTATGCGTGGATCGGGTTCCCGTCCGTGGGTGTGCCGTTCGCGGTCGCCGAGCGGGCGCACGGCACCAGCAAGTTCTCCACCAGCAAGCTGTTCCGCTTTGCCTTCGACGGCATCACCTCGTTCTCGACCCTGCCGCTGAAGCTGTGGACATATGTGGGAGTGAGCGTCTCTGCCCTGTCGCTGGCGTTTGCGCTGTATTTCGTCCTGCGCACGGTCGTGTCGGGCATCGACGTGCCGGGCTATGCGTCGTTGATCGTGGCCGTCACCTTCCTGGCCGGCGTGCAGCTGATCTCGCTCGGCGTCATCGGCGAGTATATCGGCCGCATCTTTGCCGAGGTGAAGCGGCGCCCGCTCTACATTGTCGGCGACCAGGTCGGGTTGGAGGAGCAGGCGGCGGCGCTCGAGCGTCCCGCCGGCGCCGAGCGGCGCCGGGCCTGACGTGCTGCGCTCCATCCTCTCGGTCGGCGGCTTCACCCTCCTCTCGCGGATCACCGGGTTCATCCGCGACGTGGTGATGGCGGCGATGATGGGCACCGGGCTCGTCGCCGATGCCTTCGTGGTAGCGCAGCGCCTGCCCAACCATTTCCGCGCTATCTTCGGCGAGGGAGCGTTCAACGCCGCCTTCGTGCCGACCTACACGACGGTGCTGGAGCAGCGCGGCGCGCCGGCGGCGCAGCGCCTGGCTGGCGGGCT
>JBMOJG010000967.1:0-1599 GCA_049316925.1 Alsobacter sp.
CTTGACGATCCGGTCCTCCAGCGAATGGAAGGTGACCACCGCCAGCCGACCGCCCGGCGACAGGGCCGCCTCGGCCGCCTCCAGTCCCTGACGCAGTTGTCCCAGTTCGTCGTTCACGGCGATGCGCAGCGCCTGGAACACGCGCGTGGCCGGATGGATCGGCGCCCCCCGGCGGCCGCCCAGCGCCTTTTCGACCACGGCAGCCAGATCCAGCGTCCGCTCGAACGGCTTTTCCACCCGGCGGCGCAGGATGGCCGTGGCGACCCGGCCCGACTGGCGCTCGTCGCCGTACAGTTTGAAGATGTGGGCCATCGGCCCGTGGTCCCAGCCGTTGACGATGTCGGCGGCGGTCTCGCCCTCATCCGACATCCGCATGTCCAGCGGACCGTCGCGCATGAAGGAAAAGCCGCGCTCGGCCTGATCGAGCTGCATCGAGGAAACCCCGATGTCGAACACCACACCGTCCAGCCGCGCCTTGCCGCTGTCGGCGAAGGCCTCGGCCAAGCCGGAGAAGGGTGTACGCACCAGCCGGAACTGGCCCGGATAGTCGTTGGCCACAGCCTCGGCATGCGGCTGCACCGTCGGATCGCGATCGAGGGCGATCACTGTCGCGCCGGTCGCCAGAATCGCGCGGGTATAGCCGCCGGCCCCGAAGGTGGCGTCGATGATCACATCGCCGGCAACCGGAGCCAGAGCCTCGATCACTTCGGCCAGCAGGACGGGGGCGTGGGGCGACGTCATCCCGCCTCCCCGTTCATGACCTGCCGGGCCAGCGCCCGGCGGGCGTCGCGGCGGGCGCTCCAGCGCGCGCGGTCCCAGATCTGAAAGCGCGGCCCGAGGCCGACGATGACCACATCCTCACCCAGTCCGGCATCCTGGCACAGGCTTTCCGGCAGGGTGATCCTGCCGCCGCCGTCGTAGGAGAGCGGGCGCTGGCCGGCGTAGAAGGTCTCTTCAAGGGCGGTGCGTTTGTCGCTGCCGAACGGCAGGGCCTCGATCCGGGCGACATATTCGGCCATCAGCCGGTCGCCGCCGGCCTCAAGACAATCATCGGCGAGGGCGAAGAAGCAGAAGACGCCGTGCTCGGCGCCATTGTCGGCGGTGCGGAACTCCTGCGGAATCAGCAGGCGCCGCTTGCCGTCCAATTGTTTCTCGTAGGTCGAGAGAAACACGCCCTGCCCCAACTCGGACCCTTCGGTCCGCCCCTCTGATCCCCGTGAACGTCACGCGGCGCACACCAACCCCGCGTCAGGTCACTGGGATAGCATGGGATGAACTGGGTCTCAATGGGATTAGTTGACGCCGGTTAACCTCAATTGCGGCAAACAGAGCTGCAAAGCCGTGAACAGAGACAGAACATCCTCAGTATTCACAGCCTGTGGACCAATCCTGCGCCGCATTGGGGGCCAAGGGGTTAACGCGAAACGGGATGGGCCGGTGCCTGTCCCGGGGCCCGATACGACGCGGCCCGCCCTCAAGCCGAAGGGTGACGACGCGCTCAAGCAGCGAGCGACCGCGTCGCGAGCGTTAGCGCCCCAAAACTAATGTCAGACGGCCTGTAAGCCGGGTTCTGTACCGTCCGGAGACGGTGACGATCAT
>JBMOJG010000968.1:0-1599 GCA_049316925.1 Alsobacter sp.
TCTCGACCCGCGAGGCGCTGGCGCTGCTGCGGGGCCTCGCCGGCATCGACGTGATTGGTGCGGACGTGGTCGAGGTCGCGCCGCAATATGACGCGACCAGCAACACCGCTCACGCCGCCGCGCAGGTCGCCTTCACCATCCTGAGCCTGATCGACATCGCCCGCGCGAAACGCGGCTGAGGCCGGTCCCACCCCCGGTTTGGGCATGTCACGTCTGCGCTGCCGCGGTTGGTGGACGGCGCGGGATCGCCCAGACTGAAACCGTCAGTTTCTCAGGGCGCCATCGTCGCCCGCCCCAGCGCCGGAGCCGTCATGTCCCCCCGCCTTTTCACGCCGCTCGAACTCGGATCCGTCACCGTGCCCAACCGCATCGCGGTGGCGCCCATGTGCCAGTACACGGCCGATGACGGCTCGCCGACCGACTGGCATCTGCAGCACTGGATGAACCTGGCCATGTCGGGGGCCGGCCTGGTGGTGGTCGAGGCCACCGCCGTCGAGCGCATCGGCCGCATCACCCATGGCTGCACCGGCCTCTATTCGGACGCCAACGAGCGCGCCACGGCGCGGGCGCTCGCCGCCGCCAAGGCGGTCGCGCTGCCCGGCACCGTGTTCGGCGTGCAGCTCGCCCATGCGGGCCGCAAGGCATCGAGCCAGCGTCCATGGGAGGGCGGCCAGGCGCTGCCGACCGGCGATGATCCGTGGCAGACCATCGGCCCGTCGGCCATCCCCAACGCCGATGGCTGGCATGTGCCCCGCGCCATGCAGGAGGCCGATTACGAACGCGTCCGCGACGCCTTCGTGGCCGCAGCCATGCGCGCCGTCCGCGTCGGCTTCGAGGTGCTCGAGATCCACGCCGCCCACGGCTATCTGTTCCACCAGACCCTGTCGCCGATTGCCAACCAGCGCACCGACCTGCGCGGCGGCGACCGCGTCCACCGCGCCGCGTTCCTGCTCGAGGTGGCGCGGGCCGTCGTCGCGGCGGTGCCGTCCTCGGTCGCCGTCGGCGCCCGCATCACCGGCACCGACTGGGTGCCCGGCGGCTGGGACATCGACGATGCGGTGTGGCTAGCCGGCGAGCTCAAGGCCGCCGGGGTCGTCTATGCGTGCGTCTCCTCCGGCGGCGTCTCGCCTGCCCAGAAGATCCCGCTCGGCGAGGGCTACCAGGTCCACCTCGCCGCCGCCGTCAAGCCGACCGGGATTGTCAGCCGCGCAGTCGGCATGATCGTCCGGCCGCAGCATGCCGAGGAGATCCTGCAGAAGGGCGATGCCGACCAGGTCGCTTTCGCCCGGGCCTTCCTCGACGATCCGCGCTGGGGCTGGCACGCCACCGATGCGCTCGGCGTCGAGATGCGCCGGCCGCCGCAGTATGACCGGGCCCGGCCCCGCCTCTGGCCGGGCGCCGCCCTGAAGGGCTGAGCGCCGCGTCGCTCCCGTCGCAGGCGGTCGGGCCCGGGCGCGCCCGGGCTCACGCCCTCGCAGGCTGCGGCGGCAACGATCCGCTGAACGTCTTCGGCAACAACGGCGAGGCCCCGCCCTCGCTCGTGCTGCCGCTCACGGGCACGCTCAGCACATTCGTGCAGTACCAGCCGCCCACTACCAA
>JBMOJG010000969.1:0-1599 GCA_049316925.1 Alsobacter sp.
ATCAACTGCGTCTGCAATGCCTTGACGCGGCCAATGAAGCGATCGAGCCGGGTCCGGTCGAGTTCGGCCGACGGATCATCGAGCAGCAGGGTGGGCAGCACCTCGTGCTCCTGCTTCAGGTATTCGAGCTGGCACAGCGTCATCGCCACCGCCGCGAGCTTCTGCTGGCCCCGGCTCAGCACCTCGCGCACCGGCTTGCCCCGGATCCGCATCACGACGTCGGCGCGATGCGGGCCGACCGTGGTGGTCTTGCGCAGCCGGTCGCGGGGTACGGCGTCCGCCAGCGCGGTCGTGAGGGACATCTCGCGGTCCCAGCCCGCCTGGAAGCTCAGCGACAGGTCCTCATCCAGGAAGCCCCGGGACACCTCCGCCCAGTACGGCTGGAGCGCCGTCAGCACCCGGCGTCGCGCCTCGGTGATGCGATCGCCGTCCTTGACCAGCTCTACGTCCCAGATGCCGAGGTCACCGTGTCCGCTCCGGAGCACGGCGTTTCGCTGCTGCAGCGCCCGCGAGTAGCGCGCCCAGGTGACCGCGAAGCCCGGTTCCACGTGGAACACTGCCCAGTCCAGCCACCGTCGTCGACGGGTGGCGCTGTCTTCGATCAAGCGATGGGCGTCCGGATCGAGCACCTGGACCGGAAACGCGGTAGCCAGATCCGCAAGGCTGCGGACGTTCTGGGCATCGAGACGGGCTCGTGTGCCGCCGTCGCGGGTCACCTCAAGGCCCAACGCATGCGGCAGCCATCCCTGCTGTGGGAGCCCAGGCGGAACGCCGAGCGGCGCCGCAACACCGCTCGGAACCAGATCACCATCGGCGACCCCCCGAAGCGCACCTGCGTGGGCGGCTCCTTGACCCTCGAGCCCAGCAGGCAGCGATTCAGCACGCCCCTCGACGCCCACCGCTGGCCTCCGACCCGCCGAACCCGGCGACGCAGCCAACGGCAGCGCGGACCCGGTACGCCCGATGACCCGAAGCTGGCTCTCCCCATGCCGGATCAGCCGCTCGCTCAGCCGCGTGCGGAACGACCGGCCACGGCCAAGCAGGAAGATCGCCTCGAGCAGCGAGGTCTTGCCGGCGCCATTGGCACCGAAGATCAGGTTGCTACCGGGCTGCAGCGCCAGCTCGGCCCGTTCGATGCAGCGGAGATCCTGGACGCTGAACTCCGCCAGGGCCATCCGAGGCTCAGAGCCTCATCGGCATCACGACGTACCGGGCGAGAGTCGACCCCGGTGCCGTGATCAGGCAGCTGCTGTTCGAATCCGTCAGCCCGATCGAGACGCGATCTGTGTCGATCGCGCCGAGCGCGTCGAGCAGGTAGTTCACGTTGAACCCGATCTCGATCTCCTCGCCGGTATAGCCGACCTCGATCTGGTCCTCGGCCTCTTCCTGCTCCGGGTTGTGCGCCTGGAGCGTCAGCACACCGGGCTTGATGTTCAGCCGGATGCCCCGGTACTTCTCGTTCGAAAGGATCGCCGTGCGCTGCAGCGAATGCCGCAATGTGTCGCGATCCGCGTCGATGATGCGCGAAGCATTGGCTGGGATCACCCGCCCGTATTCCGGAAAACGACCATCGATAAGCTTTGAAGTAAAGCGAATACC
>JBMOJG010000970.1:0-1599 GCA_049316925.1 Alsobacter sp.
GGTCATGGCGGGGCCGGCGATGCTCGACGGGCGCATCGTGGGCGACCAGCTGGCCTTCGGCATGGCGGCGCTGATGGCGCTGGTAATCGTGCTGATCCGTCGCCAGCGCGACATCAACATGGTGCCGGCGGTCTGCGCCTCCGCGCTTTTGTGCGCGGCGCTGGTCCTGCCCTTCGCTTCGCCGCTCAGCGTGACCCTGCCCGAACTGGGGCTTCTGGTCCTGTTCGGCGTGACCCAGTTTGGCTTGGGCCTCCTGCTGCTGGCCTTCGGCACGCCGCTGGTATCGGCCACGCGCGGGGCGCTGATCGGGGTGCTGCAGACGCCGCTGGCCACGCTCTGGGTGTGGCTGGCCTTCGCCGAGCAGCCGGCCGTGCTGACGCTGGTCGGTGGGGCCATCGTTCTGGCGGCGGTGGTCGCCGACATGACGCATAGCCGCCCTTGACACCGGGGTGAGTCGGTACGACATTTGAACAGATATTCAAATGTCGAAAGCGAAGAAAGCCGTCCTGTCTGACGACCACGCCGTGGCGCTGGCCGATCTGTTCCGTCTGCTGGGGGATCCCAGCCGGCTGAAGATCGTCGTCGCCTGCCTGCGCACGCCGCTCGCCGTGTCGGACATCGCCGAGCGGCTGGGCCTCTCGGTGTCGCTGGTGAGCCACCATCTGCGCCTGCTGAAAGGCGCGCGGCTGGTGCGGGCGGACCGGCAGGGCAAGCAGATCTTCTACGGCGCCGACGACATGCATGTCCGGCGCATGGTCGAGGACATGGTCACTCACGTTGCGGAGCACTGACATGAGCGCGCATTGCGGCGATCACGGGCACGATCACGGGGCAGGGGCGTCTGCATCACCCGCCTACCGGCGCATCCTGTGGATCGCCCTGGCGGTGAACCTCGCCATGTTCGGCGTCGAGATCGGCGCGGGCCTTGCCGCGAAGTCGGCCTCGCTGCTGGCGGATTCTCTCGACTTCCTGGGCGATGCCGCCAACTACGGCATCAGCCTGTTCGTGCTGGGCATGGCGCTGAAATGGCGCGCGCGGGCCTCGCTGGTGAAGGCCGCCAGCATGGGCGCCTTCGGCCTATGGGTGGCCGTCACGACGGTGCAGCACGCGATGGCCGGAACCGTGCCGGTGGCACCGGTGATGGGGGCGATCGGCGCGCTTGCCTTCGCCGCCAATCTCGGCGTGGCGGCGCTGCTCTATCGCTGGCGCGAGGGCGACAGCAACATGCGCTCGGTGTGGCTCTGCACCCGCAACGACGCCATCGGCAATCTCGCCGTGCTGGTCGCTGCGGCAGGCGTGTTCGGCTCGGGCACGGGATGGCCGGACTATCTCGTCGCGGCCATCATGTCGGGCCTGGCGCTCTGGGGGGCCGTGCAGGTTCTCCTGCACGCCCGCGTCGAGCTGCGTCAGGCCGTCGGCAGCTTGTAGCTCTCGAACTGCTTGCGCAGCGCCGTCTTCAGGATCTTGCCGGTGGCGCCGTGCGGGATGGCGTCGATGAACTGCACGTCGTCGGGCATCCACCATTTGGCGATCTTGCCGTCGAGGAACTTCAGCAGGTCGTCCTTGGTGACGTCGGCCTCGGGCCGGCGCACCACGATC
>JBMOJG010000971.1:0-1597 GCA_049316925.1 Alsobacter sp.
AGCCATCGACCGACCGGTCGCCTGCGCCGCCAGCGCCAGACATCCGCCGATGATGCCATGACAGATCAACCGCCCCCAACCGCCTGGGCCTGGGCCTGGGCCTGGGCCTGGGCCTCGACAGCCGCCACCGCGGTCATGTTGACCACGCCGCGCGCCGTCACCGAAGTCGTGAGGATATGGGCCGGCCGCGCCGGGCCGAGCAGGATCGGGCCGATCGGCAGCGCATCGGCCAGCACCTTGATGAACTGGTAGGCGACGTTGGCCGCATCCAGGTTCGGCATCACCAGCAGGTTCGCCTCTCCGGTGAGGCGCGACGAGGCCAGCTTGCGCGCCCGCACCACCGCCGACAGCGCCGTGTCGCCCTGCATCTCGCCGTCGACCTCGAGGCCGGGTACGGCCTCGCGGATCAGCCGCAGCGCCTGCCGCATCTTCAGCGAAGTCGGCGTGTCGGCCTCGCCGAAATCGGAATGACTGACGAGCGCGACCTTCGGCGTGATGCCGAACCGCTCCACATGCTGGGCGCACAGCACCGTCATGTCGGCCAGTTCCTCTGCCGTCGGATTGTGGCGAACATGGGTATCGGCGAGGAAGTAATTGCCCTTTTGCGTGATCAGCAGCGTCATCGACGACAGGTCGCTGACGCCCGGCGCCAGCCCGATGATGTCGCGGATCAACCGCAGCTTGGACTGGAAGCGGCCCTCAAGTCCGCAGATCATGGCGTCGGCATCGCCGCGCACCACCGCGATGGCGGCGATCACGGTGGTCGAGGTGCGCACCAGCGTCCGCGCCGCGTCGGGCGTGATGCCACGCCGGCCGGCCCGCTCGGTCAGGGTCGCCACATAGTCGCGATAGCGCGGATCATCCTCGGGATTGACCACCGCGAGATCCTTGCCGGGGCGGATGGCGAGGCCGTAGCGCAGGCAACGCGCCTCGATCACCGCCGGGCGGCCGATCAGGATCGGCACGGCAAACCCCTCCTCGATGGCCACCTGGGCGGCGCGCAGCACGCGCTCGTCCTCGCCATCGGCGTAGATCACCCGCTGCGGCGCCGCGCGCGCCTGGGTGAACAGCGGCTTCATGATGAAGCCGGATCGGAACACGAAGCGGCTCAGCGTCTCCGCATAGGCGTCAAGATCGGCGATCGGACGGGTGGCGACGCCCGAGTCCATCGCGGCCTTGGCCACCGCCGGTGCGATGCGCAGGATCAGCCGCGGATCGAACGGGCTCGGGATCAGCGATTCCGCCCCGAAGGTCTGGACCTCGCCGCCATAGGCCCGGGCAGCCACCTCGGAGGGCGCCTCGCGGGCGAGTTTAGCAATGGCATCCACCGATGCGCGCTTCATCGCCTCGTTGATGGTGGTCGCGCCCACGTCCAGTGCCCCGCGGAAGATGTAGGGGAAGCACAGGACATTGTTGACCTGGTTGGGATAGTCCGAGCGCCCGGTGCAGATCAGCGCGTCCGGCCGCACCTTCTTGGCGTCCTCGGGCATGATTTCGGGGCTTGGGTTGGCGAGCGCCATGATCAGCGGCCGCGGCCCCATGCGGGTCACCATCTCGGGCTTCAGCACGCCGCCGGCCGACAGGCCGAGAAAGACGT
>JBMOJG010000972.1:0-1594 GCA_049316925.1 Alsobacter sp.
ATCGTCGCCTGCGAGACCTATGTGCGCGGCATGACCGCGTTCCTGCGTGACGATCTCGGCCTGCCCTGCACCTTCGCCATCTCGCGGCGCGCCGGGCAGAAGACCGACAACGACGCCATCCGCAAGCTGGTGCGCGAGAAGGCCCCGCTGGTGCTGTTCGGCAGCTTCAACGAGCGGATGTACATGGCCGAGGCCGGCGGGCGTGGAACCTACATTCCCGCCTCCTTTCCCGGCGCCATCATCCGCCGCCACACCGGCACGCCCTTCATGGGCTATGCCGGCGCCACCTACATCGTCCAGGAGGTCTGCAACGCCCTCTTCGACACGCTCTTCCACATCCTGCCGCTCGCCAGCCAGCTCGACGCCGTCGATCCGACGCCGGCGAAGCGGATTGAGGAGCTGCCCTGGGATGACGCCGCCAAGGCCGCCCTCGACGACTTCGTCGACGCCGAGCCGGTCCTCGTCCGCATCTCGGCCGCCAAGCGGCTGCGTGACGCCGCCGAACGGGCGGCCCGGCGCAGCGGCGAGGCCACCGTTTCCGCACAACGCATCCGCGACACGCGTCGCGCCCTACTGGAGGGACAATCCGCATGACCAGCGCCTTCATGTTCGACAGCGGCGCCCCACGCCGCCGCTCCCGGTCCGAGCCCCTGCCCGCCGGCACCCGCCTGCGCCAGGATTGGGCCGCCGGCGCCGGTGCCACGCCGCGCCACGCCGCACGGCGTGCGGTGCACCGCGACTACCGCGTGCTCTCCTCGCTGGCCTTCATGATCTTCCTTGTCGTGGCCGCACTGGCGCGGATGCTGCCGGAGCGCATCCGCTCACACATCTGCGGGACCTGCGAGCCACGGTCAGTCGTGTCTGACGCCCGCGCCATGGTCGCATCGACGATCGCGATCGCTTTTTCGGCCTGACGCAAAGGCGTTGGACCCCCTCATTCGTCCGGCAACCCCGGGCGAAACGCGCGGCCGACCAGCCGTGACGTCTCCGCCGCACGGGTCGTGCGGTAACTCGTCAGTCGGAGGTATTCGATGGCTGATAACTCTGAAGCCTGGAGCGGCCTGACCGACCAGGAAGCCGAGGAGTTCCACAAGTTCTACTTGCAGGGAACCTTCCTCTTCGTCGCCATGGCCATCTTCGCCCACCTCCTCGTGTGGGCCTGGCGGCCGTGGATCCCCGGTCCGAAGGGGTACACCACCTCGGCCCTGGACGCCGTGCAGACCGTCGCGTCCGCCGTGCTTCCGCTCGTCTCCTAGGAGCATCCCTCATGTGGCGCATCTGGAAAGTCTTCGACCCGCGGCGCGTGCTGGTTGCACAGGGCATCTTCCTGTTCTCGCTGGCCGTCATGATCCACCTCGTGCTGCTCAGCACGGAGCGGTTCAACTGGCTTATCGGCGCAGCGGTGAAGTGAGACCGCGACGCGCGTCCCGGCCGGAAGCGATCCGCAGGGATCGCCCCGGCCGGGGCCGCTCGGTGGCGGGCGTGCCCTTCACGCAAGGGCTCGCCCGTCGTCCGCCCGCAGCTGCGCGGGCCTCGAAGTCCGGTGGGAGGAGGGCGCGATGGCGCTGCTGAGTTACGAGAGGAAGTACAGGGT
>JBMOJG010000973.1:0-1594 GCA_049316925.1 Alsobacter sp.
CGAGACGGTGCCGCCAATGCTCAAGGAGTCGGCCTACGGTCTCGGCTGCACCACCTGGGAGGTGGTCAAGAACGTCGTGATCCCCTTCACCCGCGTCGGCGTCATCGGCGGCATCATGCTGGCGCTCGGACGTGCACTCGGCGAGACGATGGCGGTGACCTTCGTGATCGGCAATGCCAACCGCGTCGGCGGCTCGCTGCTGGCCCCGGGCACGACCATCTCCGCGACGATCGCCAACGAGTTCACCGAGGCCACCGGCGACCTCTACGTGTCGTCGCTGATCGCGCTTGGTCTCATCCTGTTCTTCATCACCTTCGTCGTTCTTTCGTGCGCAAGGCTGCTGCTGATGCGCCTCGATCAGAAGGCGGGAAACTGAGCCATGGCTGACGGTTACGTCGTTTCCAACAAGTATTCGGGCCGCTACCGCGGCAACCAGATCTGGATGAGCCTGTGCATGGTCGCGACCTTCATCGGTCTCGGCATGCTGGCGCTGATCCTCGGCGCCCTGTTCTGGAAGGGCCTGTCCGGCCTGAACGTGGCGGTCTTCACCCAGATGACGCCGCCGCCCGGCTCCAGCGGCGGCCTGCTGAACCCGATTGTCGGCAGCCTGATCATGACTGTGATCGGCGTGATCCTGGGAACGCCGCTCGGCATCCTCGCCGGCACCTACCTGGCCGAGTATGGCCAGTACTCCCGGCTGGCCTCTGTCGTGCGCTTCATCAACGACATCCTGCTCAGCGCCCCTTCGATCGTCATCGGCCTGTTCATCTACGAGCTGGTGGTGCGCCCGGCAGGGCACTTCTCGGGCATCGCCGGCGGACTGGCGCTTGCCATCATCGTCATCCCCGTCGTGCTGCGCACGACCGAGGACATGCTCCGGCTGGTGCCGGTGCAGCTGCGCGAGGCGGCCTTCGCCCTTGGCATGCCGCGCTCCTTCGTCATCCGGCGGGTGGTCTATTCGGCCGCCAAGGCCGGCATGATCACCGGCGTGCTGCTGGCGGTGGCGCGCATCTCCGGTGAAACGGCACCGCTGCTGTTCACCGCCCTGAACAACCAGTTCTTCAGCGCGAACATCAACCAGCCGATGGCGAGCCTTCCGGTCGTCATCTTCCAGTTCGCGGGAAGCCCCTACAAGGAATGGCAGGATCTGGCCTGGGCCGGAGCCCTTCTGATCACCCTCACGGTCCTTGCGCTGTCGACCGCCGCCCGGGCCCTGTCCACGTCGAGGAAGAAGTGATGAGCGTTGCAGCACACCCCGAAAAGGTCACCGTCCGCGATCTGAAGTTCTACTACGGGTCCAACCTGGCCCTGAAGAACATCAACCTGCCGCTCTATGACCACAAGGTCACTGCCTTCATCGGCCCGTCGGGCTGCGGCAAGTCCACGCTGCTGCGCGTTCTGAACCGCATGTACGACCTCTACCCGAAGCAGCGTGCCGAGGGTGAGGTTCTGCTCGACGGCAAGAACATCCTGGACAAGAGCCAGGACCTGAACGTGCTGCGTGCCCGCATCGGCATGGTGTTCCAGAAGCCGACCCCGTTCCCGATGTCGATCTACGACAACATCGCGTTCGGTATCCGCCTCTATGAGGACC
>JBMOJG010000974.1:0-1594 GCA_049316925.1 Alsobacter sp.
CGTTTGGCGGATCTCCGGACCGGTCAGCGTTGAAGCCACGGCTGGCGCGGCGGCCAGCACCACCAGAACGACCAATGAAACCATGGAAAATAAGCGCGGTGCACGCATGAGAACCTCCTCGGTGCGGTCTCGCCTGTACGCAGGAAGGAACCTGACGTTAACTTTACGCGGGCGCACGCCGTCCGGATCAGCGCGAAGCCTTGGCGAGCAGCGCCAGCCATGCTCCCGTACCGGGACGGAGGCTTGGACATGACTCACAATCTGCGGCTGGACGGTGACCGGTTGCTGGTGCGGCTTGCCGCACTCGGGCGCATCGGCGACACCGGCGACGGTGGTGTCTGCAGGCTGGCGCTGTCGGAGGCGGATGCCCGCGGACGGGGCTGGCTTGCCGCCGCGATGGCAGAGCTTGGCATGGCCGTGCGGACCGATGCGATCGGCAACATGTTCGGCACCCTCCCCGGCCGGGAAGCCGTCGCACCGGTCATGCTGGGCTCGCATATCGACACGGTCGCCACCGGCGGCCGCTATGACGGTGCGCTTGGCGTGTTGGCGGGCCTCGAGGTCGTGGCCGCCCTGCAGGAGGCGGGTCACGTACCGCGCCGTCCGATCACGGTCGCCGCGTTCACCAATGAGGAAGGCGCCCGTTTTCAGCCCGACATGATGGGCTCCTGCGTCTACGCCGGCGTGCTGCCCCTGGCCGACGCGCTGGCCGCCCGCGATGCCGACGGCATCAGCGTTGCGGAGGCGCTCGCCAGTATCGGCGCAGCCGGTCCGCGACCGGACGCGACCGAGCGCCCGCATGCCTATCTGGAGCTGCATATCGAGCAGGGTCCCGTCCTCGACCGGGATGGCGGCGTGGTTGCGGCAGTGACGGGCGTCCAGGCGATCCGCTGGTTCGAGGTCACCATCGAGGGCGAATCGAACCATGCCGGCACGACCCCCATGCAATACCGGCGCGATGCGGGTCTCGTCGCTGCCCTGCTGGCCGTCGAGGCCCGCGCCGTTGCCGACGCCGTCGACGGACAGGTGGCGACGGTGGGCCGTATCATGCTGGATCCTGGCCAGATCAACGTCGTGGCGCGACGCGCCGTGGTGGCGTTGGATATTCGCAACCCTTCCCAGGAGCTGCTCGATGAGGCCGAACAGCGTTTGCGGGCCTTCCTGGCTGCTGCGGCAGCTCGGCACGGCGTCGACGTGTCGGTGGCGACGCTTGCCCGCTTTCCGGCCGTGGCCTTCGACCCGGGCGTGATCGCCGCAGTCGAGGAAGCGGCCCGCCGGCTCGGCCATGATCCACGCCGGATGGTGTCCGGTGCGGGCCACGATGCCCAGATCATGGCCGGGATCTGCCCGAGCGGCATGATATTCGTGCCCAGCATCGACGGATTGTCACACAACCCGGCCGAGATGACCCGCCCGGAGCATCTGGTTGCCGGTGCCCAGGTCCTGCTGCAGGCGGCCCTTGCGCTGGCAGAAAGCTGACGCTGGTCGGCGGGCAAGTGCGTACCCGGGCGATCCAGGACTTGAACCGCTTGACGCCGCCAGTTTCAGCTTTGACCATACGGGAGCAATGTCCTTCCCCGCGCCTCCGACGCTC
>JBMOJG010000975.1:0-1593 GCA_049316925.1 Alsobacter sp.
TGTCGCTGGGCGTTGAATTCTCCCTGAAAGTGGGCGCCGAAAATTCCCTGTCTGGCGTCCTTGCCTGAAGCTGCGGGGCGCGCCCCGCAGCTTCAGGCTTTCCACCGGTCGTCGATGATGCCCGCCGTGGGAACGGCAGGGGGCGGCGGCGGTGGTCCAGCTTGGAGAACTGATGATGATCCTGGATCTTCACCGCCAGGGACTGTCCGTGACGGCGATAGCGCGTCGCACGGGGCGTGATCCCAAGACGATCCGCAAGTACATCGAGCGGGGCCTGGAGCTACCGGCCTACGGGCCGCGCCAGGTTGGCCGGCCCAACAAGATAGCGCCGTATCTCGATTATGTGCGCGAGCGGGTCGCAGCCTTCCCAGAACTGACGGCGACGCGCCTGACGCGGGAGTTGCGCGAGGGCGGCTATGGCGGCGCCTACACGGCCGTGAAGCGGTTCGTGGCGGCGATCCGGCCGAGCGACGGACCCAAGCCCTTCGAGGTTCGCTTCGAAACGCCGTCCGGCCATCAGGCCCAGGTCGACTTCGCGCGCTTTGTCACGGTGTTCGAGGACGAGCCCGGCATTACCCGGATCATCTGGCTGTTCTCGATGGTGCTGGGCCATTCCAGGCACATCGTCGCCCGCTTCGGTCTGCATCAGGATCTGCAAACCCTGCTGCGTTGCCATATGGCAGCGTTTGTCGCGATGGGCGGCGTGCCGATCGAGATCCTCTACGACCGCATGAAGACGGCGGTGACGGGCGAGGATGAGCAGGGCCACATCGTCTACAACCGGTCACTCTTGGCGCTGGCGAAGCATTACGGCTTCCATCCACGCGCCTGCCGGCCTTATCGGGCCAAGACGAAGGGCAAGGTCGAGCGCCCCTTCAGCTATATCCGCAAAGACTTCTTCCTGGCGCGTTCGTTCCGGAATCTCGACGACCTGAACGCGCAATTGCAGGACTGGCTCGGCAACGTCGCCAATGTCCGTCTGCACGCCACGACGCAGAAGATCGTCTCGGACGCCTTTGCCGCCGAGCAACTCGACCTGCAGCCTTTGCCCGCCATGCCCTTTGATGCACTGCTCAAGCTGGAACGCCGCGTCAGCCATGAAGGCCTCGTCTCGATTGGCGGCAACTACTACAGCGTGCCGGATCGGACGCGGCGCGTCGTCGAGGTTCATCAGCTTCCCGACATGATCCGCATCCTCGATGGCGGCCGCCTCGTCGCATCGCATCCGGTCATCGAAGGACGGCGGCAGTATCGGATCGATCCGGCTCATCGCCAAGGCGCGCCTGCACGGGCGATGCGGCATGGTCACGCCGGCGACGTCCTCATCGGCCGACGCGGCGATCACGTCGCCCGACGCTCACTGGCCTTCTACCAGGCGATCGGCGAGCGCCTGGCCTCGAGCCCGGGAGAGCGGCCATGAACCATCATCCCGCCATGACCACGCTCGACAGCATCAAGAAGAACCTCGTGGCGTTACGGATGCCGCGGGCGCTTGAGGTTCTCGACGCCACCTTCCGTCGCATCGAGCAGGGCGAAATCGACGGCATCGAAGCGCTCGACACCCTGCTGGTCGAGGAGCTGACGGTCCGCGAG
>JBMOJG010000976.1:0-1593 GCA_049316925.1 Alsobacter sp.
CCACCGGGCAGGTGGCCGACGCCTATTCGGGTCTCGGCGACAAGCGGCTGGAAAGCCTCAGCCTGCGCAGCCATATCGCCCAGCTGGATGCGTGGACGACCATCGGCAACGATGCGCAGCTGCGCCTTCAGCTGCTCGACAAGACCCTTTCGCAGCTGGAGGGAAATGCGAGCGCCACCAAGAGCGAGATCAGCCTGTCGCAGTTCCAACTGCTGCCGGACGGCCGCACGGCGGCCCAGCAGAACGCAGCCGAGAAGCTGCGTCAGGCCGCCGACCTGCTCAACCTCGACGTGAACGGCCGCTATCTCCTCTCGGGCCGGACCAGCAATGTGCGGCCGGTGATCGAGGCCGACGAGATGCTGGCGGGCAGTGCCGGCAAGGCCGGCCTGACACAACTGATCACCGAGCGCCGCGCCGCCGACATGGGCGCGGACCGGATGGGGCGGCTTGTCGCATCCACGCCCGCGGTAATGACGCTGCAGCTGCAGAGCGAGGCCGCCGGCCTGCCGTTCGGCTATGTGCTGAAGGGCGCATCGGCCAGCAGCGCAGCGTTTACCGCAGCCGGTCCGACCGGTTCGCCCGCGGCGATCACGCTGGCGGCGAACAGCCAACCGAACGATGGCGATTCGGTGAGCGTCGGTCTGACGCTGCCGGATGGAACGACGGAGACGATCACGCTCGTGGCGCGTACGGCGGCGATCAGCGGTCTGGCCGAGAAGTCGTTCATCATCGGCGGCAGTACCGCTGCCACATTTGCCAATCTCAACACGCTGCTCATCAAAGAGATCAACGCGCTGACCGACACGGCGCTGGCCTCGGCCTCCGCCATCGCAACGTCGCGGGATTTCTTTGCCGGATCGACCAACAACCCGCCGAAGCGGGTCGGCGGAACCGCGCCCGGCACGACCTATCTGGCCGACGCTACGAACTCCACGACCATCTGGTACAAGGGCGACGACACGGCGCCCGCGCCGCGCGACACCGCACCGGTGCGGGTCGATGGCGGCCTGCCGATCGGCACCGGTGCGCAGG
This sequence comes from Alsobacter sp., assembly GCA_049316925.1. Lineage (GTDB taxonomy): Bacteria > Pseudomonadota > Alphaproteobacteria > Rhizobiales > Beijerinckiaceae > Alsobacter. The sequence continues at coordinate 1,033 of JBMOJG010000976.1, forward strand.
CGAATGAGGCCGGGTTCCGCGAGCAGCTGGCGCAGCTGGCCGTGCTGGCGTCGGAAACCTATTCGGCCTCCTCGTCGATCGCGCCAGACCGCTACAGGGCGCTTGTCTCGCGGGTGTCCGCTTCTCTGTCGTCGGCACCGGGCTCGGCACCAAGCGTCGCCGACATCCACACCGAGCTTGGTTATGCGGGGGCGGCGATCAAGAGCGCGCTGTTGCGGCATGCGGATTCACGCACGATCGTCGACCAGGCGCTGGGGAGCATCGAGGACGCCGATACACAGTCGGTCGCAGTGGCGCTCATGGACCTGCAGACCCGCCTGCAGGCGAGTTACCAGACGACGGCACTGCTGTCGAAGATGTCGCTGGTTGACTATCTGCGCTGAGGCCAGCGCTGCGTGCGGCAGCCGTGGCGGCTGAGGCTGATCAGCCGGCAGGTGGTCGCGCCCGCAGACCGGCGGCGAGCTCGCGGTTGATCGATACAAGCGAGCGCAGCCGGTCCGGCGACGGCTCGATCATCGTCTTCATGGTGTGGTTGAAAATGAAGATCGCCAGGTTGGCGAT
>JBMOJG010000977.1:0-1588 GCA_049316925.1 Alsobacter sp.
CTGCTGCATCTCGGGCAGGCGGCCTTCATCGGGATCGGCGCCTATGCGACGGCGATCCTCAGCACCCGGGTGGGGCTGGGCTTCTGGACGACGATGCCGGTGGCGCTCGTCGCCTCCGGACTGGTGGCGCTGTGCATCGCCGTGCCGATGCTGCGGCTGCGCGGCCACTACCTGGCGCTCGCCGTCCTCGGCTTCAACGTCACCTTCGAGATCGTCGCCCGCAACTGGACCAAGCTCACCGGCGGGTTCGACGGCATCACCGACATTCCGCCGGTACACCTGTTCGGCATCGTGATCAACGACGACCGCGGCTATTACTATCTGAGCCTGGGCTTCGTCATCGTCTGCGCGCTGTTCGCGCTGGCACTGCGCCACTCTCGCTATGGTCGCGCGATGATCGCCATCCGCGACGACGAACTCGCGGCAGGAACGTCGAGCGTCTCGGTGACGCGGATGAAGGTGCTGGCCTTCGTGATTGCCAGCATGCTGGCGGGCCTGAGCGGCGCTCTGTACGCCCACCACGCCACCTTCATCGCGCCGCAGGACTTCGAGTTCGTGAAGTCCGTGACGATCCTGGTGATGCTGATCCTGGGCGGGGAGATCTCGGTCGCCGGCGCCATCCTTGGTACGGTGATCATCACCTTCCTGCCGGAGTGGCTGCGCTTCCTCGGCGATTACTACCAGGCGGTGTTCGGCCTGCTCGTGCTGGTGATCCTGATCGTCATGCCCAACGGCATCGTCGGGAAGGTCCAGCAAATCTGGCCGAAACTGACGGGGCGCAAGACCCATGTCTGAGACCGCACCCACCGACACCATCCTCAGCGTGCGTGGGCTGACGCGCCGTTTCGGCGGTCTGCTGGCCGTCAACAGCGTCGACCTCGACCTGCCTCGCGGCAAGGTCCTGGCGCTGATCGGCCCCAACGGCGCCGGCAAGAGCACCTTCGTGAACCTGCTCACCGGCGTGTACGCCAAGACGTCCGGCAGCGTGCAGCTGGACGGACGCGAACTCACCGGCCTGTCGCCGAGCGCGATCGCCCGCGCCGGGCTGGTGCGGACCTTCCAGAACGGCCGGCTGTTCTCGCGGCTGACCGTGATCGAGAACGTCATGACGGGTGCCGACGGGCGCTCGCGCGTCAGCCTGTTCGATGCCGTCGCCCGCACGCCCCGGTTCCGCGCCGAGGAGCGCAGCGTGCGCGAGCAGGCGCTGACCCTGCTCGGCGAGCTGCGCCTCGAGGGGGATGCCGAACGGCGGGTCGGCGAGCTGCCCTATGGCCGGCAGCGCAAACTTGAGATCGCCCGCGCGCTGATCCTGCAGCCGCGCATCCTGCTGCTGGACGAGCCGGCGGCAGGGCTAAACTCGGGCGAGGTGGAGGACCTCATCGCCTATGTGTCGCTGCTGCGCCAGCGTGGGCTCAGCATCCTCCTGATCGAGCACAATATGGGCCTGGTCATGCGGCTTGCCGACCGTGTCGCGGTGATCAATTTCGGCGAGAAGATCGCCGAGGGAACACCGGCGGAGGTGCGCAACGACGAGCGCGTCATCGAGGCCTATCTGGGCCGGAAGGCGAGCCATGCTGCGCATTGAGGG
>JBMOJG010000978.1:0-1587 GCA_049316925.1 Alsobacter sp.
GTATGAGCTCATCATATGGGGTTGGGGAGGCGGTTCGACGAGGGTCTCAGCGACGCGGCTCGTAGCCCACCACAGGCCTGCGCTCTCCGCCGAGCCCCAGGAACAGCACCGAAACAAGCACCAGCGCCAGCGCGAGCGGCGCCTTCATGGCGGTGATCGTCACCGGGTCCCACAGGGTCGCGTGCACGCCCTCGATCGCCGGCTGTACTGCCGCAAGCACGGATGGTGCGAGGCGGTCGAGCGTCTGCCGCACCGAGGTGAGGATCAGGTTGCCCGCCGCAACTGTGCGGGTCCCGTCGATCACCACGGTCACGAAGGCTCCCGCAAGGAGCATGTAGCCGAAGGCCCGCATCAGGAACCGGATCATCGCGCATCGCCCTTCGCCAGACCGTCTCTCGCTACCGCGCCATGCGGGCGGGCGCAACCGCAAGCGTGAAGGGGCGCGACGCTGGTGCCTTGCGGCCCGCCGGGCCGCTCCTTATATACCCGCCGACAGCGGGATTTCCCGCAAATCTCAGGGGATCTGTCCGGAGTGGCGGTGTCATGCGACGCCGGTGCGACGGTCTTCAGCCGGAGCGCCTTCGGGGCCCGGCGGTCTCGCCGCGAAAGGGGACTTCACACCATGGCCAAAGTCATCGGAATCGACCTCGGAACCACCAACTCCTGCGTCGCCATCATGGAAGGCACGACGCCGAAGGTCATCGAGAATGCGGAAGGCGCGCGCACCACGCCCTCCATCGTTGCTTTCACGGATGAGGGCGAGCGCCTCGTCGGCCAGCCGGCCAAGCGCCAGGCGGTGACGAACCCGGAGCGCACCTTCTTTGCCATCAAGCGCCTCATCGGCCGCACCTATGACGATCCGATGACGCAGAAGGACAAGGGCCTCGTGCCCTACACCATCTCGCGCGCCGGCAATGGCGACGCCTGGGTCGAGGCCGACGGCAAGACCTATTCGCCCTCGCAGATCTCCGCCTTCATCCTGCAGAAGATGAAGGAGACGGCCGAGGCGTTCCTCGGCCAGACGGTGACGCAGGCTGTCATCACCGTCCCGGCCTATTTCAACGATGCCCAGCGTCAGGCCACCAAGGACGCCGGCAAGATTGCCGGCCTCGAGGTGCTGCGCATCATCAACGAGCCGACCGCGGCGGCGCTCGCCTACGGGCTGGACAAGAAGAAGACCGGCACGGTCGCGGTCTACGACCTCGGCGGCGGCACCTTCGACGTGTCGATCCTCGAGATCGGCGACGGTGTCTTCGAGGTGAAGTCCACCAATGGCGACACCTTCCTGGGTGGCGAGGACTTCGACATGCGCCTCGTCGAGTACCTGGCGGAGGAGTTCCGCAAGGAGAACGGCATCGACCTGAAGAAGGACAAGCTCGCCCTGCAGCGCCTGAAGGAGGCGGCAGAGAAGGCCAAGATCGAGCTGTCCTCGGCCGCCCAGACCGAGATCAACCTCCCTTACATTACCGCCGACGCGTCCGGTCCAAAGCACCTGACGCTGAAGCTGACACGGGCCAAGTTCGAGGCGCTGGTCGACGATCTCGTCCAGAAGACGATCGAGCCCTGCCGCAAGGCGCTCAAGGATGC
>JBMOJG010000979.1:0-1587 GCA_049316925.1 Alsobacter sp.
TCCTCGTTGCCAAAAGACATACTGCAAGGTGGACCAGTTCAATGGGGGCGGATCACTGGCCGAAACCGCTGCATGGGGAGGTCTCTCCGAGCCAGCCGCCGCATTGCCCCGAATAAGCCGGGAGCCACATCAGGACGACGACGGCAAAGGCGGTGACGAAGGGGCCGATCAACGCCAGCGCAGGATAGAGCCATGCCGCCCGTCCTGAGGCTTGCCGCGAAAGCGCGCGCCAAACGGCAACGGGCGGCGTCAAGACGAGCAGCACGGAAATCACGAAGAACGGCAGCAGGATGACGGTGTTCACGCTATCCATGCCCTCCTAGGCGACGGCGATCCCGCGCTGCCGGAAGGCGTCCTTCAGCGGTTCCGCGGAGCCGAAGCAGTAGCCCGGCAGTCGATAGGGAGGCGCATGATCGAAATCGAGCCAAATGCTGGGCTGGCCTTCCATCGACGGCGTCACCCGGACTTGGCGGATCGTCCCGACATCGATGACGTGGCGCCACCGATCCTTGAAGAGCGTCAGCGTGTCGCCGTCAAGACGCAGGCCGCTACGGCTGTTCTGCACGAAGACCGCCAACGCCATGAGGGCGGACAGCGTCGGAATCGCCGTGAAGTACCAGGGCGCGCCATAGGCGAGGCCAAGCACGGCCATGCCAAAGCCAAGCACGACCGCGATTCCGACAATCGGGCGTCGCCCTCGCTGTTCGTATGCATAGGTCATGTTACAAATCTCCACGAACAATAGGAGACGATAGAAACTGATAAGCGTTTAAAACGTCTTTCCCCAGATGAAGACTGGGTTAACGCCGAATTTGCCGTCGTATTGGGATTTTGACCAGCGGATGCCAATGCAGCCAGCCTTCGGCCCTTGTCCAGGCGCTAGCCCGTCTTATTCACGAGGGCCCGTTTGGTAAGCTGGCGGATGTAGCCTAACCGATTGATGTAGCGTAGGATTCGGTTTCTGAAGCCAACCCTATCCACCTCATCGAGCCGGCCACACCCGCCATGACCGTCGATACGACTCTGCCGTTCTGGTTTCCAGCCGTCCGATGCAAGAAGCTTACTGCTGAGTTCGACGGCGGCCGCCTGTCTTCGGACGGTGGTGTGATGCTGCTCGCCACTGCAGCCCGTCGGATGGGCATCGCCGAGAAGCTTGCGGCCGTGATCCCGGATCGGCGCGATCCGACGCGGGTGGTTCACCCGCTCTCTGAGATTCTGCTGGCGCGCGTGCTCGCCATCGCCTGCGGCTACGAAGACGCCGATGATCTCGACAGTCTGCGCACCGACCCCGCCTTCAAGCTCGCCTGCGGGCGACTGCCGGAGAGTGGAACCGACCTGATGAGCCAGCCGACCGTGTCGCGCTGGGAGAACGCACCGACCTTGCGCGACCTCGTCAGGATCGGCCGGGTCATGATCGACCTCTACTGCGCAGGCTACTCGACGCAACCCGATGCGGTGGTGCTCGACATCGACGACACGGTCGACGTGGTTCACGGCCACCAGCAGCTGTCGCTCTTCAATGCACACTACGACGAGCGCTGCTTCCTGCCGATCCACGTCTACGACACGGCAACCAGTCGTCCCGTG
>JBMOJG010000980.1:0-1586 GCA_049316925.1 Alsobacter sp.
GAACCTGTGACCCCTCCCGTGTGAAGGGAGTGCTCTCCCGCTGAGCTACGCGCCCATCCAGCGGCGCGTTCTAGGCAGCCTTCCGGCCTTAGTCAAGCGAACGGCGGCCCATCCGCAACCGGGGTCCACCTGTCGGGTGTGGCCGCCAGGTCACGGGTCGGCGCATAACGCCGATGGGTCGTCCTCCACAGCCCGCGACGGTTGAATTCGGGCTTCACCTGACGCTAACCATGGGTACGAAACGGTTCACGCCGTCCCCGCTTCCGTCCGTCACATTTCGAGGCATAACAGATGCGCCGTTCGGCACTCGTCCTCGCTGCCGCCGCAGGCCTGACTTTCGGCCTGACCGCGTCCGCGCACGCCGTCTTCGACCCGCTGACCCGCCAGCCGCTGGTGGAGACCTACACGGACAGCCGCGCCCAGGCGACGGCCGTCCGCCGCGAAACCGTGGCCTTCAACGGCGCCTACGCTCCCGGCACGATCGTCGTGTCGACCTCCGAGCGCCGGATGTACTACGTTCTCGGCAACGGGCAGGCTGTCCGTTACGGCATCGGCGTCGGCCGTCCAGGCTTCACCTGGGGCGGCACCCAGACGATCACCATGAAGCGCGAGTGGCCGGATTGGAGGCCGCCGTCCCAGATGCTGAAGCGCCGGCCCGACCTGCCGCGCTACATGCCGGGTGGCCCCGACAATCCGCTCGGCGCCCGGGCGATGTATCTCGGCTCGACCCTCTACCGCATCCACGGTTCAAACGAGCCGGAGACCATCGGCCAGGCCGTGTCGTCCGGTTGCATCCGGATGCTGAACGAGGACGTGATCGACCTCTATGAGCGCGCCCGCGTCGGCACGCGCGTCGTCGTTCAGCGCTGACCGTTTGTACGGTTCCCATGGAAAGGCCGGCCTTGCGCCGGCCTTTTGCGTTTCGGGACCGTCAGCCTTCGCGGCGATAGACCTGCAGCAGCTCGTGATCGGCGACGCGCCGCAGCGGTCGGATGCGGGCCAGTTCGGCGATGACCGGCTCGGCCGCCGCAAAGGCAAACGACTTGGTGTAGAACAGCACGTGACCGCCCGGGCGCAACTGGTCGACCAGCAGCGTCGCCATCTGCAGGTCGGTGAGCGCGCCGTAGGCGTCGTTCTTCTCGGTGCGGAACTCGCACAGGTGAAACAGCGTCACGACATCGAACTGCGGCAGCAGACGCGCATCCAGCTGGTAGATGTCGCCAAACAGCACCTTGTAGAGGCGCCCGACCTCGGGCCGCTCGATCACCAGCTTGACGTAGGTGTCGTACTCCTGCGGCGCAGCCGTGATGCCGAACACCGCGCAGTTGCTGCCATTTTCCGCCGCGTGGATCCCGACATGGTGGTGACCGCCGGTGCCGAAGTGGAAAATCGAGGCATCGCGAAGAGCCTGCGCGTCCATCCAGTTGGTGAAATGAACATCACACGGGCATTCGCCGACGCGCAGCCCCCAATAATCATTCCAGTAGTGAAGCACGGGGTGTTTCCTCCTGATGGTTCTGGTTGCAGGACATAGTTATGGTTGCAGAGCCGGGGCGCGCGGGGCCCTCACGGGGGCACCGATCACC
>JBMOJG010000981.1:0-1586 GCA_049316925.1 Alsobacter sp.
CACGGGCGTCAGCTTCGCACGGATGCTGGACGCAACGCGTTGGAGTGTGGCCTAGTCAACCCGGCTACGACTTTTCCCGGAAGCTATTTTGCCTTTGCAACGCGGAGAGCTCCCGTCTCGGCATTACCGCAGCTTTTAACTAAGGGCCTCGCTGTGCCTCTTGCTTCTAACTCCGCCCTCGTGACCGGGGCCGACAGTGATGGCATCGGACGCGCCGTCGCGCTGGCGCTGGCTGCGGCCGGGGCCGACGTCGCTTTGCACTGGTACGGCAGCCGCGAGAAGGCCGAGGAGCTCGCCGGCCTGATCCGGGGCATGGGCCGCAGGACGGCGCTGGTGCACGCCGACATGGGGGATGCCGATGCCGCCCGCGCGGCGGTGCGCGCCGCCGCCGAGGCCCTTGGCAGCCTTGGCATCCTCGTCTGCAATGCGGCCCTGATCCAGCGTAAGGCCTTCCTCGAGATCACCGACGAGGACTGGCGTGCCATCCACGCCGTCAACCTGCACGGCTACTTCGCCTGTGGGCAGGAGGCGGCGAGGCTCATGATCGGGCAGGGCAGCGGCGGACGCATCGTGATGGTGTCGTCGGTCAACCAGGCCCATGCCAACCCCGACATCGCCCACTACGTGGCCACGAAGGGCGGGGTGATGATGCTGGCCCGCGCCATGGCCCTGGAACTCGCCGCCCACGACATCACCGTCAACCTCGTCGCTCCCGGCACGATCGAGACCGACATCAACCGCCACATGCTGGCGGATCCGGAGTTCCGGGCCCGCAAGCTGGCGCCGGTGCCGCTGCGCCGGGCGGGGCGGCCCGAGGACGTCGCGGGCGCGGTCGTCTACCTGGCCAGCGCCGAGGCGTCTTATGTCACCGGGGCGACCATCGTCGTCGACGGCGGCCTGACCATCACCTGAGGCGAGACCCATCCCATGACCGACATCCCCGTCCACCAGGTCCATGCGATCCGCTTCGCCCACCATGCCGCGCGCCGGAGAGGCGAGAACTTTCTCGGCGGCGACTCCCATGACGGGCCGATGCCCTTCGACTATTTCGTCTTCGTGATCACCGGCCCCTCCGGTGCCATCGTCGTCGACACCGGCTTCAACGCGGAGGTGGCGCGCAAGCGCGCCCGGCAGTTCCTGCGTTGCCCCAGCGAGGGGCTGGCGCTGCTGGGCATCGATCCCGGCAGCATCCGCGACGTGGTCCTGACGCACCTGCATTATGACCACAGTGGCAACCAGGACCTGTTCCCGCGGGCCCGCTTCCATCTGCAGGCCGCCGAGATGGCCTATGCCACCGGCCCGTGCATGTGCCACGGCCTCATGCGCATCGGCTACGATCCCGAGGACATTGCCGCGACGGTGCGCAAGCTGTTTGAGGGGCGGGTCGCCTATTACGCGGGCGAAGGCACGGTGGTCCCTGGCGTGACGCTGCATCGCGTCGGCGGCCACACGAATGGCCAGCAGGTGGTGCGGGTGATGACCCGCAAGGGCTGGTTGGTGCTCGCATCCGACGCGACACACTTCTTCGAGAACTTCGAACGGAACCTGCCGTTTCCCTGGGTCTACAACGTCGGCGATACGCTCGG
>JBMOJG010000982.1:0-1583 GCA_049316925.1 Alsobacter sp.
GGCGCTGGCGAAGATCGAGAAGCATCTTGCCGCCAATCCCGAGGATGGTCGCGCCCAGGAACTGGTGGCCCCGGCCTATATGAGCGCCGGCCGCTACGCTGACGCGGCCAAGGCCTATGCGGCGGCGCTGCGTCTGCTTGGTCCCTCCGGTGAGCGGCTCGAGAACCTCGCCGAGGCCCACGTGGCCACAGCGGACGGCGTTGTCACCGCCGAGGCACGCGAGCTGTTCGAGCGGTCGCTGATGGTCGAGCCCGGCCGCCCCAAGGCGCGGTTCTATCGTGGCCTCGCCGCCGAGCAGGACGGCGACAGGCAGGCAGCGATCGCACTGTATTCCGGCCTCATCGACGACGCGCCGCCCGGCAGCCCCATCGCCGCCAACCTTGCGCAGCGCATCACCAAGCTTGGAGGCACGCCGCCCAAGCCCCAGCCGGACGCAACAGCAGGCCCGGCCAGCCCCGCCGGGGCGGCGGTGGCGGCCCTGCCCGAGCGCGAGCGGATGGCGGCGATCCGCGGCATGGTCGAGACGCTGGATGCGCGGCTGGCCGCTGACGGTCGCGACGTGGACGGTTGGCTGCGCCTGGTGCGGTCCTATGTGGTGCTCGGCGAGGCCGACAAGGCGCGCTCTGCCCTGGCGCGCGGCCGGACGGCCCTGGCCGGCGACGCCGCCGGCCGCGACAGGCTCGAGGCCCTGGCGCGCGAATTCGCCCTCGGAGGCTCGTGAGGCATGACCCGCAAGCAGCGAAGGCTCACTTTGATCGGCCTTACCCTCGGCGTGCTGGGCCTTGCCGCCGGCCTTGTGCTTTACGCCCTCAACGACACGATCGTGTTCTTCCACGGGCCGACCGACGTGGTCGAGAAGAACATCCAGCCGGGAACCCGCTTCCGCATCGGCGGCCTCGTCAAGCAGGGCAGTCTCGTGCGCGGGGCGGACCTCGCCGTCAGCTTCGAGGTGACCGATACCAACCGTTCGGTCCCGGTGAGCTACAAGGGGATTCTGCCGGACCTGTTCCGCGAGGGCCAGGGCGTGGTGGCCGAGGGCATGCTTCAGGCCTCAGGCGTGTTCCGGGCCGACAGCGTGCTCGCAAAGCATGACGAGACCTACATGCCCAAGGAGGTCGCCGACGCGCTCAAGAAGCAGGGCGTCTGGCAGCCGGGCGAGGCAAAGCCGGGAGCGGTCAAGCCGGGCGGTTCATCGCCCGTGTCGCAGTGACGGAGGACCGATGATCGTCGAGGCCGGACACTACGCACTGGTGCTGGGACTGGCGTTGGCGATGGCGCTCGCCGTCATCCCCGCCTGGGGTGCGGCCGCGCGCGATCCCGCACTCATGTCGGTGGCGCGGCCAGCGGCCTTCGGCATGTTCGGTTTCGTCGCGCTCGCCTATGCGGCGCTGACGTGGGCCTATGTCAGTTCGGACTTCTCGGTCCTCAACGTCGTGCAGAACTCGCACTCGCAGAAGCCGCTGGTCTACCGGTTGACCGGTGTATGGGCCAACCACGAGGGCTCCATGCTCCTGTGGGTGCTCATTCTTGTCGTGTTCGCCGCGCTCGTCGCCTGGCGTGGCGCGCACATGCCGCAGCGCCTG
>JBMOJG010000983.1:0-1578 GCA_049316925.1 Alsobacter sp.
ATCGCCAGCGGCACGAGGATGGCCACCAGGACGAAGCGCGCGAGGTGGTGCAGCACGACATAGACAGGGTCGAGCCCGAGCGAGAAGGCCAGCACGGTCATGGCCTCGATGGCGCCCGGCGCGAACGCCACGACCGTGTCGCCGAGCGGCTGGCCGACGATGGCAGTGACAAGTGCGGCGAACCCCCATGCCACGGCCAGCGATGCCACCAGGCAGACGATGGCGGCCGGCAGCGTCCGCAAGACGGCCATGCCGTCCAGCCCGCGGAAGCGCTGGCCGATGAAGATGCCGATGAGCACAAAGCCGACGGTGGCAAGCGCCGCCGGGACACCGCCGCGGACGAGGCCCGGGCCGGTCAGCGCCGCGCTGGCGGCCATCGCCCCCAGGATGAAGGCGCCGGCGATGCCCCAGCGCTCGAACAGCACCGACACCGCCAGGCTGGCGGCGAACAGCACCGCCAGGCCACCGGCGCCCAGCGGCGGGCCGAAGCCGGGGCCACCGGGATCGGCATGATCGAGCAGCGACAGCGCGACTGGCAGGACCGCCACCAGGATGAACAGGCGAAACAACTGGACGATCGCGATGCGGGCGACGTCGGCCTTGATCTCGGCGGCGATCATCAGAACCGTGGACAGACCGCCGGGCGCCGAGGCGAAAAACGCATCCCGGGCCGACCAGCCCGAAACCCAGACGAGTGCTCCCGTGCCGGCGGCGAGAATCGCCACCACCGCCACCATCAGGATCGCGAGGCTTGCCGGATAGGTGGCGAATGCGTCGAGTGTCTCCGGCGTGACCGCCGACCCCATCGACATGCCGGCCAGCAGCATGGCGAGATCGCGCAGCGGCGGCGCCAGCACCGGCACGGAACCGAAGGCCGACAGCAGCGCCGTGACCAGCATCGCACCGATCATCCAGCCTGCGGGCAGGCCGGCCGCGGCGCCCGCCATGCCGCCGCAGGTGGCGACTGCGATCAGGCCGACCTGGGCGGCAGCTTGCCGCAGGCGATCGCGGCGCGTGGGCGGCAAGGGCGACATCGGTCCATCAGGCAGGCGGCGTTGACCTCGATCAATGACCGGCCCCGGTCGTCCGGTCAAACTCCTCCCGACGTGATGACCGCGGGTCGGCCCGGAAGCCGGGCGGTTTCACGACCCTACCGTGGCTTCACAGCCATGGGCCGGAGCGCCCGGCACGGTCTCGGGGGAGCCGTGTCGGGTGCTCCGGTTTCTGCACCCCGGCAGTCAGGTGTGGCGAGAGCGGATGGGTTGCGGCAAAGGGCGGACGGCGAACAGCCTGTCGCCCGGCCCGGATCGACCGGACCGGTTCAGGAATGGCGTGTCGTGCAAGGCTGCGTCAGTGCGATCCGGTGGTGCAGCAAAGCCGGCAGACGTCAGCGATCATCACCTCGTCGTGGCGACCATAGACCAGCAGCCCCTGGCGCTTCAGCAGCGAGAAGGCCCGGCTCACGGTTTCCAGGGTCAGGCCCAGATAGTCGGCGATTTCCTGGCGGGTGAGCGGGACCTTGACGAGGACCTTGTCGGCTGTGGTGCCGGGACCGGCGCACCCCATTCCGCCACGACG
>JBMOJG010000984.1:0-1577 GCA_049316925.1 Alsobacter sp.
CGAGGCGCATAGCCAGCGCCGGGACGACCCGTGGGAGGCGAGGGACGTGCCGCGCCGGGAGGCGGCGGGATGGGACGACCCGTGGCCGACATCGGCCGGACGCCGGGCGGCGGCGGGATGGGACGACCCGTTGGCGACACCGGCCGGGACGGCGCGGGAGGCGCGCCCGGCGGACGTGCCCCTGCAGCAGGCGGCGCGGCCGGCGGACGTGCCCCTGCAGCAGGAGGCGCAGCCGGACGAGGTGCGGGCGGCGGGCCCGCAGGGCGAGCGGCCGGAGGACTCTGCGGCGGCAGCGGCCGAGCGGCCACCCCGCTGCTACGCCCTGCATCGCCGGGCGTGGGGCGGGTGCTGACGATGCGGCGCGGCTCGTCTCCGTCGCCAACTGCCGGCGCAGGGGCGGGCGCGGGCGCCGGCTCCGCGGTGACGACAGGAGCAATGGGTGCGGGTACCTCGGTCGGCGCAGGTGCAGGCTCTGCCTTCGGCGCAGGCGCAGGTGCAGGCTCGGCCTTCGGCGCGGGCTCGTCTTTGGGGGTGACCTCGACGGCAGGGGCCGGCTTCATCACCGGCGCAGCCTCGGCGGGCGCTTCGACGGTGGGCTCGGCAGCTTCGCTCGCGGCCTCAGCCTCGGGGTCGGCCTTGTTCGACGCCGCCTTCTTGGCGGGCGCCTTCTTGGCCGGCTTGGCCTCTTCGGGTTGCTCGGGCCGCGTCAGACCGTCGCGCTCGGCGCGACGACGGAGGCGGTCGCCCTGGGCCTCGATGACCGACGACGACTGGCTCTTGGCCTCGACGCCCATCACGTTGCACAGGTCGAGCAACTCCGTATTGGTCATCCCGAGCTCTTTGGCGAGCTCGTGTACGCGGATCTTCTTCGCTGGCAAACTCGTTCAGCCTTTCGTCGGCATCGGCGCTCCGGCGGCAGATCCGGCGGAGTGCGATTCTCTCATGTTGTCAGGGGTGGATACGAATGAGTGGTCAAGGCCGTCGAGCGCGCCCGCGGGCACAGCACGGCGCCAGGCGCGCTGGAACGCGTTGCGCTTCACCGCACGAGTGACGCATTCGGACGAACAGAGCCATGCCCCACGGCCGGGCGCCGTGCGACTGAGCTGCACCGTGCCGTCGACAGTGAGCACACAGCGCCGCAGGGCGGGCTGTGCAAGCACTGCTCGGCAGCCGATGCAGGTGCGCATCGGCAGGCGCGGCGACTGGTCAGGCCTCTGCTTCGTCGCCAGCCCCTTCCGTCGCAGCGGCAGCCTCGTGAGGGGCAGCCTCGTGAGGGGCAGCCTCGTGAGGGGCCGCCTCGTCGGTGGCGGCTTCTGGCGCAACCTCGGGGGCCACCTCGCCAGCCTGCTGGCCACTCCACTCGTCGGCACTCATCACGGTGCCGTCGGCCATGCGGAACTCCATGTCGCCGGCCTCGTTGCGCACCCATTCGCCCTCGGCGTACTCGGTGTCGTCGGGGCCCTCGAGATGCTGGGTCTCGCCACGGATGTCGACACGCACGCCGGTGAGCCGGGCAGCCAGACGGGCGTTCTGGCCCTCCTTGCCGATGGCCAGGCTGAGCTGGTTGTCGGGGACGA
>JBMOJG010000985.1:0-1576 GCA_049316925.1 Alsobacter sp.
GTCGGCCATCGCCAGGCAGGCGAGTGCCAGGTCGCCGCCCAGCGCCACAACCACGGCGAGGATGCCAAGGCTGTTGAGGACGATGTGCTTGCCCGGGCTGCCGATGCGGTAGGTCACCGGCTGGCCGTGGACCTGCGCCTCGACGACACTGAGCTCGGGCTGCAGCACCGCCCGCTCCAGCCGGACATCGGCATCGGCATGCTCGCCGAAGGTCACGATCCGACCGGCCGGGCTGGCCTTGGCGTGGCCGAGCAGCCGCTCGTAATGCGGATTGTCGCGGTTGATCACCGCCGTGCCGCCCGGCTCGAGCCCACCGAAGATCTCGCCCTTGGCGTCGGCGATGGCCTCGATACTGCCGAGGTTTTCGAGGTGAACCGGTTCGACCGTGGTGACCAGCGCCACATGCGGGCGCACCATGCGCGCCAGCGGCGTGATCTCGCCCGCATTGTTCATGCCGATCTCAAAGACACCGAAGGCCGTCCCGGCGGGCATGCGGGCCAGCGTCAACGGCACGCCCCAGTGGTTGTTGTAGCTCGCCGCCGAGGCGTGCGTGGCGCCCTGCCCCGACAAGAGCGTCCGCAGCGCCTCCTTGGTGCCGGTCTTGCCGACCGATCCCGTCACCGCCACCACGCGGGCGGCGGTGCGGGCCCGGGCGGATTCACCCAGCGTCTCCAGCCCCCGCAACACGTCGCCGACGGCCAGGACGCAGCCGGCTCCGGCGAAGTCACGGACCCGATGGCCCGACACGACGGCAACCGATGCGCCGGCCGCCAGCGCGGCGGGGACAAAGTCGTGCCCGTCACGAGCGTCGCCGCGCACGGCAAAGAATGCATCGCCGGGCTGCAGCGTGCGGGTGTCGATCGAGATGCCCGTGACCGTTTCCGGCGGCGGGCCGCCATGCGGCGTCGCCTGCATGGCCTCGATCAGGTCAGGTCCCGTCCAGAGTGGTGTGGTCGCGGAGGTGGTCACGGCAGGGCCTCGGTGAGGGCGGCGGCGATGGCCGCGTGGTCGGAGAAGGGCAGCACGCGGTCGCCTACGATCTGGCCGGTTTCGTGGCCTTTGCCGGCCACGACAAGCACGTCGCCCGGTCCGAGTTCGCTGACGGCGGTGCGGATGGCGGTGGCGCGGTCGCCGATCTCGCGCGCGCCGGGCGCGGCGGCGAGGATGGCGGCGCGGATCGCGGCCGGATCCTCCGACCGCGGATTGTCATCGGTGACGATGACGGTATCGGCCCGCTCGGTCGCAATGGCGCCCATCAGCGGCCGCTTGCCACGGTCGCGATCGCCACCGCAGCCGAAGACGCAGACCAGCCTGCGGGTCGCATAGGGCCGCAGCGCCGCCAGCACCTCGGCCAGCGCCTCGGACTTATGCGCATAGTCGACGACCGCAAGCGCGCCGTTGCGTTCGCCGACGCGCTCGAGGCGCCCCTTGACGCCGGTCAGGCCGGCCAGGGCCGCCATCACCCGCGACGTGACCTCGCCGGCGGCGATGGCCAGGCCGGCCGCAACCAGTGCGTTCGCAGCCTGGAAATCACCGACCAGCGGCAGGTGCACGTCGAAGCTGCGGCCGTCGGCGT
>JBMOJG010000986.1:0-1575 GCA_049316925.1 Alsobacter sp.
TTGAGCCGCCTGCGTCATTGCGGCGGCGAGAACGTCGGCCGCCTCTGCGCCCGACACCGCCAGCTTGCCGGCGAAGATAAAGAACGGAACGCCCTGCACGCCCATCTGATGCGCCATCTCGATCTCGCGGGCGACGAACTCGACATCCGTGCCGGATTGAAGCATCGCCGCCGCGGCTGCCCGGTCGAGCCCCTGCTCGGCAGCCATATCGGCCAGGACTGTCCGGTCGCCGATATCGCGCCCCTCGACGAAGAACGCCCGAAACAGGGCCTCGACGATGTCGCCCTGCCGGTCGAAGCTGTCGGCCCAGCGGATCAGGCGATGGGCATCCAGCGTGTTCGGCGACCGCCGGATGGCGGCAAAGTCGAAGGCGATGCCCTCCTGTGCGCCGATCGCCGTCAGTCGCTCGTGGATCCCCGCGATCCTGTCGAGTGAGCCGAACTTGCGGGTCATGTAGGCCACCCGGTCGAGACCCTCGGCGGGAATCGTGCTGTCGAGCTGGAACGGTCGCCATCGGATCGCAGCGTTTGCGTCCTCGCGCAGGGCGAGAGCGGCTTCGAGGCGGCGTTTGCCGACATAGCACCACGGACAGACGATGTCCGACACCACATCGATGACGAGGGCTGGCGCAGGTTCGTTCATGCTCAAACACGTCCCTTCGGCCTTGTGTCGGGACGGTAGCGGCGCGGGCGCCGTCAGGCAAATAGCCGCCGGTCAGGTCATGCCGTGCAGGAAGGCGGCGCAGATGCCGCCCTCATCGTCGCAGCGCAGTCCGATTCCCGTCGCGTACCAGTCGGTGTCGCCGTCGCGCGGGGTCTCGGCGACGCCGATGCCCACGGCTGCGCCTGCGACCTCCGCCTGCATCAGGCGCCCCGGTCGCGCGGCCAGAACGAGGGCGCCATCGGGCTCATCAGGCACGCGCGTTTCGCCGAGGGTCAGGGCAGGCCGGCCCGAGGCGCTGCGGCGAGCAACGATCAGGCCACGTTCCCCCAATGCCAGACCGTCGATGACGGGAGATCGCGTGTCGCATGGCGCATCGCGCGTATCGAGACGTGCCGGCGGCCGGTGCAGCAGCAGCGTCGAGGCAACGCGGTCGGAGCCGGTGATCCCGGCCTCGGACAGGGCCGTCTCGAGGGCCGCCGGGGCCACCAGATGGGGGCGCCGCACTGACGCCAGCTGATCCAGAAACCGGCCGGCGGAGAACAGGCCGCTGAGATGCAGAGCACCGCCGGTCAGGAGGGCCGGCACGAGTCCGGTCGCCAGGCTGGCGGCCGTGCAGGGCGAAAGCGTCGACAGGATGGGCTCGCCCGATGCCATGCTGGCGCGCAGAACAAGCTGCAACGCCGAGGCAACCAAGCCTTCCTGATCCTGCCGCATCCACTCCCGGTCAAGGGGGCGACCTCCCAGAGTCAGGATCGGCTTGGGCGTCGTTGTGGCAAAGGAGGGCAGCGCCCGGACCCATGCGGTACGGCCAAAGGCAATGGAGTTGTCGAGCGGGATCACGCCCGCGGGCAGTCCCTCGCCAAAACCAAGCACGAATCGGGGGCCGTCGAGGCCGGAGGCGGCCGATCGCAC
>JBMOJG010000987.1:0-1574 GCA_049316925.1 Alsobacter sp.
GTCCCACAACCGCGGCTGCGCGATCGAGATACCCCATGCGGAGGTCGAGACCGCCTGCCCTTCGGCCGCCACCAGCGGCCCCGGCAAGCGAAAGAATTGGAAGGGCGCATCGGGGAAGCCCTGGGTAATGACGATGGGGCTTGCCGTCACGGGCAGCGGGTAGATGACGCCGTTGTTGCAGGACATCGTCAGCTGGATCATGTAGGCCCGACCATCGGAAATGGTGCCGCTCGGCGGGGGGCCTCCGTAGGGGAATTCGTCAGCCTCTTGCACCGGGTTGAAGGTCCTCGAAAAGGTCAGCGTGCGCCCGATGGTCCCTTCACCATCGTTGTAGTAGGTGCCGACGGACGTGAAGGTTGACTCCGACATGAAGATGTTTGGAGTAGAAGACGGTCTCCAGACTCGCGTGCCGGTCTCGCCGGGCACGCGGTATAGCGACACGGCGGAGTAGAGGAGACCAAAAGTGAAGCCGAACCTTGTGTTGCAGGGCCCGTTCTGCCAGAGCGACGAGGTCGCAGGAATGTTGACGCTGACGCGGATGTTGGCTGGGATCGTGGGGCTGTCCTGTTGGCGAAACCGCACACCGGCACCTGGCGCGGCGACGAGGGTGTTGAAAGTGGAGTTGTCGATGTCCAGCGAAATCTGCGCCTCGGTGGGAGGCGGGTTCGGCGTGTACGTCACCTGGCCCAGGCGGCGCACCGGCGCCAGGAACGACAGGCTGCCGATGCGCGCCACCACGTGGTCGCCGTCGACGGTCACGTCGTCGATCAGCTCCCAGCTACCGTTGAGTTCGGCCTTCAGCAGCGCGACGCGCTCGCCCGTGGCCAGCATCGAACGGTCGAACGGCACGCGCACGGTCGCCGGTTGGACAAAGGTCGTGCCGTGCGGCGTGACCGCATAGACGTTGCCGGCCAGCGGGTACTCGGGCGGCCGCGCCGGCGCGTCGTTCGAGTCGCGCGCGATGGTCAGCGTCGTGAGCCTGTTGATGGCACCACGCGGCACCGTGAGGGTAGCGCCGTCCTGCCCGGCGACGATGCCGCCTTCGCTGTCGAGGGTGGCGACACCGGGCACGGCCGGTGTCGGTGTCGTGATCGGAGTGTCGCCGCCGCCGCCGCAGCCTACGAGCAGGCCGCCGGCGAGGGCGACACAAGCAAGGAGGCGACGAACTCGCTTGTTGGCGATCAGGATGGGCATGGGCGCTCCTTTATGCGTGGCGGCCGGCAAGCAAGGGCTTGAGCCGGGACAGGAGGAAGTTTGCGAGGCGGTGCGTCACGCAAGCGTCACGCGAGGGGAGCGATGCGTTCTCGGCGTTAGAGACCCCCGTGCTCGGGGGGTGTGGTCAGGCCGCGGCCCCCCCAGCGCCCGCCGTTACCGCCGGCGCGTGCTTGCCGGCTTGGTCATCGCCTTGCGCGCACAGCCCGCGCGCGGCGCCCGGACAGCGGGGGCAAACGCGTCGACGACCGGCAGGGTGCCGAAGCGCCGGCCGGCTTGCATGGCGTCGGTGAACAGCGGCGGCGCCGGGTCATTGGCGCCGTAGATTGGCGAGCAGCATGTCCGGGTCGCCATGCCCAGCG
>JBMOJG010000988.1:0-1574 GCA_049316925.1 Alsobacter sp.
ATGGACTGATGGTCGCGATCTCGCGGGCAATTTGCTGGTCCTTGCCGGAGCCGATGAGGACAGCGGCGAACCCCCGTTCGGCGGCTCGCTCGGCCAGAGTGGCCCAATGACGGGACGGCCAGCGCTTGGCTGGGCCAAATTCGGCACCGGGGCACAGAACCACGTACCCGTTGGCGACCAGCCCGTGAACCGACAGAAGCGACCGGCAGTTCTGCCGATCGACGACGAGCCTGGGATTGAGAAGGTTTTCAGCCTGGTCAAGCACGCCCCGGTCACCCAGCGCCTGGAACGCGAGTGCCGTCCTGCGTCGCATCGCTTCGGGAAGCACCGCAATGTCGTTCAGAAGCCCCCACCGAGCCTCGCGGAGATAGCCTGTCCGCCGTGGAATGCGCGCCGCATACGGAACCACGGCCGACTTCCAGCTTCCCGGCAGCACATACGCCGCGCCGTATTGCCCGGCGAGTGATCTGCCGAGCTTGATCCGCGAGAGCAAATCGAAGCGCCCGGGACGAAACGGCGCCACCAAAACGTGGCGAACCTCTGCCATGCGGCCGAACACGGCGGCCGACGACCGTGGCGCGAGAACGTCGATGACCACCTCCGGCCATTGCGACCGCAGGACCTGGAGAAGTCCCTGTGACATCACGGCATCGCCGATCCAGTGCGGTGCGACGACGAGGATGGCGCTCAGCGGTGTCATGATCGGAGCGGTCCGCCGGCTTGACGGCCCGATCGTGGCCGTGCCGCTCGCCTTGCAAGGCTGCGCGCCGCCGCTTTACAGTGTCGCGGATTTTCCGCTGCCGGTCCGGCATGAAGACCTCCCAGCGCCGGAGGCATCATCCACCGGCAGTCAATTGCGACGTTTTTTGCCACTCGTGGGCTTGCCGGATCGGGATCGTGACCTCCATCTTCGATCGCATCGCCGCCTTCGGGCAGGCCCGTATCGTCGTATTCGGCGACGCAATGCTTGATCGGTCGATCTATGGCGAGGTCAGGCGCATTTCGCCGGAAGCGGCCGCCCCTGTCTTTTCGATCGAGAGTGAGGACCTCCGGCTCGGTGGCGCCGCCAACGTTGCCCGAAACGTCGCAAGCCTCGGCAGTCGCGTCCATCTCGTCAGCGCGATCGGACAGGACGCCGACGGCGACCGCCTGGCGGCATTGTCCCGGGAAGACGATCTGATCACGGCGAGCCTCGTCCGCGATCCCGGGCGGCCATCGACCGTCAAGACGCGGTTCATCGCGTCCGGCCAGCAAGTTTTGCGGGCGGACCTCGAAAACGCCTCGCCCGTGAGGCCGGAGATCCTCGCCCGCCTGCTGGACGAGCTTGGCGCGGCGCTTGCCACCGCGGACTGCCTGATCTGCAGCGACTACGCCAAGGGCGTGCTGACACCGGACGGACTGGCCCAAGCCATCGCCATGGCCCGGTCGCGCAGCATCCCCGTCATCGTCGATCCGAAGGCGCGGGACATGGCACGTTATGCGGGCGCCAGCGTCATAACTCCCAATGCGTTGGAGGCGGCAGGCGCTACCGGGTTGGACTGCGACTCCGATGAGGGCATCGGGACCGCCGCGAG
>JBMOJG010000989.1:0-1572 GCA_049316925.1 Alsobacter sp.
TAAAGCTGCTTCCTCAAAAAAAAAAAAACGGAGGCAGTGCCGGAGGCAGCGTTGGAGTCGCTGCGTCGCAGCTGCTCTCGACCTCGGATCTGATGACGCGCGTGCTTGTGACGGTCCCGGCCTCCTCGGTCAGCAGTGCTTCTAGCGGCGGCTACTCTCCGTCCCCAGTGACGGTCAGCATCGGCACAGCTCCCAATCCACCCACGGCCCACTTCCAGTTCTACTATTTCGCTGCGAACGTTGCCACTGTTGACGCCGTCGAGCCGCCCCAAGGTTCGGCGTACGGCGGGGACGTGGTGCACCTGCGCATCCCGAACTTCCCCGTGGCCGCTCTCGCCTCGAGCATCGTCATCGACTTGGACAACGTGCGCGTCTTGCCGTCGTCGGTCGTTTACCAGGGCTCGACGGCCATTGTCTCGGTCCGGACGCCGGCCTTCGGCACCATCGGCGGCACTGCGGTCGGCGCCGTGTACCATGCGAGCGACGTGGCCGAGGAGACGACCGTCGCCAAGTTTGCCTTCCGCTACGTCGCGCCCACGCTCATCTTGAGCCAGACTTCGTCGACCATGGCGCCGTCGCCAGACTCGCTCACCTTCGCTGTGCTGCAGCTGCAGGGTCTCTCGACTGCCGCCGACTGGCATTGCATAATCGACGGCACGACCACTCGCATCACCAAAGTCGAGGTTGTGCCGAGCTCGGGCTCGGCGCCGCCGTTCGACGCGATCACCGCGGTCACGGTGAGCGTTCCACCAGCGACCGCGGCCGGGACGGTGGTGGGCTCCCTGAAGCATGCTTCTGCTCCGGCACTGCCGTTCACCTACACCTACACCGCCGTGCCTGCCGGCGCGCCGCCGCCGAAGAGCCGCGCGGCATCGGGCAACTCGGAGTACTACGCTCTGATTTGGGGGCCCCTCGTATTCGCCGGCCTCCTCGCCCTTTGCCGCCTCCTCTACGCGTGGCGCCGCCGGGTGGTCCCCGTCGTGTGGTGGATGCAGTGGGTGCACGTGCGGCACTACATGGCGCGCGCCCTATACGATGGTTCTTGGCGACGCGACGGAGTTGCAGACGGTCCCTCTCCACCGCCGCTGAAGCATGCGGACCGCATGGGCCGGTTGGTAATGCTGTACAGCTGTGCCATGCTGTACTTACTGGTGGTGGGCTGCGGCAGCCTCCGCTTCGCGTACAACGACGGCCTCCGAGACTTCGCGACCGCGCGCGAGGTGCTCGCCACCGGCCCGTCGGTCTCGCAGTGCGACGGCAGCTTCCGCTACGAGCACTACAGCGGGCTCGGCATCCAAGGGTTCGGCGGCTTCGGGTATGCGTGCAACGTCGCTCTCGAAGATGCAGCCGGGCTTTCCTCGGCACGTCCCGCCCAGGTCTTCCGCGGCGTCGGAGCCCTCAGCTCCGAGAATCACTCGGAGGAGTCGACGGACGGCGCCATCCGCGGGGCCAACGGCCCCTCGTTCTGGCGCTACGACACCGCCGGGCTTCCTACGTTCCCGCAACTCCCGGCACGACCCGCCAACAAGCCCATGCACCCTGCTGGGTTCGTCACGGTCCGCCTGCCAAAGG
>JBMOJG010000990.1:0-1569 GCA_049316925.1 Alsobacter sp.
TGACCTGCGGCGTGCGGCAGGATTGCGCTAGACTGCCGCAACCCAACCGCCCCCGGAGGCTGCATGGATACCATTGGCGCCATCGTTTTCCTCATTCTCGTGCTGGTCCTTGTCGGCCGCAGCCAGCCCTGGCGCAACTGGGCCTGGGGGGCGGCGGCGGCCGGCGTCCTGGTCGTGCTGGCGCTGCTGCTCGAGCGAGCGGGGATCAGCGCGCCCTGAACGTCAGCCCCAGGGACCCCGCCGCACACCGGCCGGCGCCGCGACAGTCCCGGCCAAGCCCATCGTCCGAGCCAGTTCGACGAGGGCGGCGATGCGGTTCTCGGGGTTGGGATGGGTCGAGAACAGATTGTCCATCCCCTGCCCGGTCAGCGGATTGACGATGAACATGTGGGCCGTCGCCGGATGCCGCTCGGCCTCCATGTTAGGCATGCTGTGCGCCATGCCGGCGATCTTCTGCAGGCCAGTCGCCAGCCACATCGGATTGCCGCAGATCTCGGCGCCGAGACGGTCGGCCGCGTATTCGCGCGTCCGCGAGATGGTCATCTGCACCACCATGGCGGCCATCGGCGCGAGGATCACCATCAGGATGGTGCCGAGCCAGCCGAAGGGCGAGCCGCCCTGGCGGTCGTTCGAGGACGGCCGGAACCACATCCCGAAATTCGCCAGCATCGAGATCGCGCCGGCAATCGTCGCCGTCACTGTCATGATCAGCGTGTCGCGGTTGCGGATATGAGCCAGCTCATGGGCGATGACCGCCGCCACCTCCTCGCGCGACAGCATCGCCATCAGCCCGGTGTTGACCGCGACGGCAGCATTCTGCGGGTCGCGTCCGGTCGCGAAGGCGTTTGGCTGGTCCTCGTGGATGATGTAGAGGCGCGGCATCGGGATGCCGGCCCGCTGCGCCATCTGGGCCGTCATCTGCCACAGCTCCGGCGCGCTCGTCGCGTCGACCTCCTGCGCGTTGTACATGCGCAGGACCATCCGGTCCGAGCCCCACCAGCTGAACAGGTTCATGCCCGCGGCGGCCACAAGGGCCATGACCATGCCGGCCTGACCGCCGATAGCGTATCCCACAGCCATGAACAGCGCCGTCATGGCGGCCAGCAGCAGCGCGGTCTTGCCGATGTTCATGCGATCCTCCAATGCGGCCCAAGCCGCGCCAGAGAGGTGGGAATTGCAGAGGAGTCTCGCAAGGTCGGCCCGCGGCCACGGCTGGGCTCACCCGGCCGCGTACAGGTCCTTGTAGGTCTCGCGCAGTGCGGCCTTCTGCACCTTGCCCATCGTGTTGCGCGGCAGATCGGCGACGAAGATGACCCGCTTGGGCTGCTTGAAGCGCGCCAGCCGCCCCTCGAGCGTTGCCAGCACGCCGGCCTCGGTCAGTGCCGATCCGGCAGGCACGGACACGACGGCCGTAACGCCCTCGCCGAAATCGGCATGCGGAAGGCCGATGACGGCGCTTTCGATGACCCCCGGGATGGCATCGATCTCCGTCTCGATCTCCTTGGGATAGACGTTGTAGCCGCCGGTGATCACGAGATCCTTGCCGCGCCCGACAATGTGCACATAACC
>JBMOJG010000991.1:0-1564 GCA_049316925.1 Alsobacter sp.
CGCCCGGTCGAAATAGGGATGCGCCATCAGGCGCGCGACCAGCGCCGTGTCGGGGCTGCCGCTGCCGGCCAGGCGTCCGTCCGCGTCGTAGGGCTGGCCGGTGCGCCGCCGCACGAAATCGTCGAGCAGGGCGGAGGCCGGCCCGGTGTCGAACGCGATCACGGTGTCGCCGTCGATGAAGGTGACATTGCCGACACCGCCGAGGTTCAGCACCATGAGCGGCTGGGCCAGCCCCGCCGCCAGCGCCCGGTGGTAGAGCGGCGCGAAGGGCGCCCCTTCGCCACCGGCCGCCACGTCGGCATGGCGGAAGCGGTTGACCACGTCCGTGCCGAGCCGCGCCGCGACGCGCGGTCCGTCGCCGAGCTGGCGGGTGAAGCGCCGCTCCGGCCGGTGCCAGACGGTCTGGCCGTGCAGACCCACCACCCGAACGGATGCGGCGTCGTAGCCGAACTCCGCCATGAACGCGGCGATCGCCTCCGCATGGGCGTCGCTCACCGCCTCGTCCAGAGCTGTCAGCGGGTCGCGCTCCGCCACGGCCGGATCGTCCAGGAAGGCCAGCAGCCGCGCCCGCAGGTCCGGCGCATACGGGTAGGTGCGCCCCGGACCGGGCACGACGCGGGAGTCGCCGTCGGTCGCCACCGCCGACACGTCGATGCCGTCCATGGAGGTGCCGCTGATCGCCCCGATCGCGGTGGAGAGTCCGTCTCCGGCGGTGCTGTCGCGCGTCTCCGCCATGGCGTCCTCCCGGTTTGCGGCTTGCAATTGGTATTATACCGGCCTACCGTCCGGCAACATCTAAACCCGGTTTCAGGGGAGGGGTCGATGGGCCGTTTCGCGTTCCGTACCATGCTGATGGCCGGCGTCGTGGCGCTGGGGTGCACGCCGGGCTTTGCCCAGGTGCTGGAGGTTGGTGTCGATGCCTCGCCGGCCGGCCTCGACCCGCACATCATCACCGCCTTCTCGTCCTTCCAGGTCGTCAACGGCACGATCTACGAGGGCCTCACCGCCATCTACAAGGACCTGCGCATCGGACCGTCGATCGCCGAGAGCTGGACGGTAAGCCCGGACGGCAAGACCTACACGTTCAAGATCCGCGCCGGCGTCACCTTCCACAGCGGCGCCGCCCTCGAGGCCGCCGACGTCGCGGCCTCGCTGAAGCGCGTGCTTGCCAAGGAAATCTCGTCGCCGCTCGCCAGCCGCCTCGCTGCGGTCGACACGATCACGGCGCCCGACGCCACCACAGTGGTGGTGCAGCTGAAGGAGCCGTCGGCACCGCTGCTGACCTCGCTGGCGACGCTCGCCATCGTCCCGCGCGGCTTCGAGACCGACAAGGACGGCCTGCAAAAGCAGCCCGTCGGCACCGGGCCATTCAAGTTCCGTGAGTGGCAGCCCAATGGCTTCATCGCGCTCGCCCGCCACGACGGCTACTGGAAGAAGGGCGCGCCCAAGCTCGACGGTGTGAAGTTCAACATCGTGCCCGAGTCCGCCACCCGCCAGGTGGGCATCGCCAGCGGCCAGTACGCGCTGCTGCCCAACATCGACGCCGCCACCGCGCTGCAGCTCA
>JBMOJG010000992.1:0-1562 GCA_049316925.1 Alsobacter sp.
GAAACCTCCGGCGTCGAGCAGCGTGGCGACCAGCGAGGTGGTGGTCGTCTTGCCATGCGTGCCCGCGATGGCCACGCACTGCTTGAGGCGCATCAGCTCGGCCAGCATCTCGGCACGGCGGACAACCGGCAGGCGGTTCTCGCGCGCTGCCATCAATTCGGGATTGTCGCGGCGGATCGCGGTCGACACCACCACCACGGCGGCGGCGCCGAGATTGGCCGCCGAATGACCGATCGCCACCGCGATGCCCTTGTCGCGCAACCGCTTGACGTTGGCGCTCTCGGACGCATCCGAGCCCTGCACCGTGTAGCCGAGATTGTGCAGCACCTCGGCAATGCCCGACATGCCGATGCCGCCGATGCCGACAAAGTGGATGGGACCGAGTTCGCTGGGCAGCTTCATGGACGGATCTCCGGGCGGGGGGCGAGGCCGGCGGTGCGCAGCACCACCTCGGCCAGTCGGTCGGCGGCATCGGGAAGGCCGGCGCTGCGCGCCGCGGCGGCGGCGATGGCCAGCGGGGCCGGATCGGCGAGGCGGGCGGCGAGTTCCTGCGCCAGCCGGCGCGGCGTGAAGTCGGCCTGCGGAACCACCAGCGCGGCACCGATCGACGACAGCGTCTCGGCATTCGCCGCCTGGTCGCCGTCGAGCGACTGCGGCAACGGCACCAGGATCGACGGCCGGCCGATGACCGACAATTCGGCCACCGTCGACGCGCCCGAGCGGGCGATCACCAGATGCGCGGCCGCGATCCGCGCCGGCATGTCGGGAAAGAAGGGGGAGAGGTCGGCGGCGATGCCCAGGCGCGCACAGGCGTCCTGGACTCGCCCCATGTCCTCGGCCCGCACCTGCTGGACCAGCCGCAGCCGCGCCCGGTCGGCCGGCGACAGCAACTCGAGCGCCGGCGGCACCACGTCGCTCATCACCCGCGCGCCCTGGCTGCCGCCGAACACCACGAGGTTGAGCGGCCCGCCCGGCTCCGGCGACGCATAGGGGATCGCCGCGGCGGCCAGCACCGGTGGGCGAACCGGATTGCCGGTGCGCACCATGCGGTCGCTCCAGACTGGCTCGACGCCCCGGGCGGTCGCAAATCCGGTGGCGATGACGCGGGCGCGGCTGGCCAGCAGCCGGTTGGCGCGGCCCATCACGCCGTTCTGCTCATGGATGATCGTCGGGATGCCGCGGAACGCCGCGGCCAGCAGCGGCGGCACCGTCGGGTAGCCACCGAACCCGACAACCACCGAAGGGCGCAGCCGCCCCATGAGACCCCAGGCGGCAACCAGCCCTTGCCCGAGCCGCAGTGCCGCCTGCGCCATGGCGACAGGCGAGCGGCCCGATACGGTGCCGGACGGGATGACGTGGACGGCGATGGCGGGAAACGCCTTGCCGTACTGCGTCGCCCGCACGTCGGTGGCAAGATGCACGCCATGGCCCTGCGCCGCCAGCGCTGCGGCCAGCGCCTCGGCGGGAAACAGATGACCGCCGGTGCCCCCGGCGGCGAGCAGGATCGGCCCCGCCATCACGCGCGCGCCGGATCGAGCGGCCGCACCACGCGGTCGTAATAT
>JBMOJG010000993.1:0-1556 GCA_049316925.1 Alsobacter sp.
ATGGCCCTGCTGGATGGCGACCGGTTCGAGGGTCGCTTCCGGGACGGCGTCCATTATGCGGACACGGCCGACATGATGCGGCGCCTCACCAAGGAGGAGCTGCTCCGGTTCGATGGCCGACCGCTCTTCCCGGAGCGCCGCGCCTACACCGTCAAATACGAGCTCTCGCCTATGGAGGCTGAGCTCTACAGCGCCGTCACAGAATACGTCCGAACAGAGATGAACCGCGTTCAGCGGTTTGCCGACCAGGATGGCAAGAAGCGCAACAACGTCGGCTTCGCCTTGCAGATCCTGCAGCGCCGCCTCGCATCGTCGCCGGCCGCGATCTACCAGTCCTTGAAGCGTCGTCGCGAACGCCTCGAAAACCAGCTCGCAGAGGCGCGTCTCGCTCGCCGCGGCGGGCGAGCCAACTTCAGCGTCGTCAATGTTCGGGAAGACGACCTGCGCGACATCGAGGAATACGGCCAGGACGAGGTCGACGAGATCGAGGACCTGATCTCGACCGGTGCGACCACCGCCGAAACCATCGAGCAGCTGGAAATCGAGGTTCAGACCCTCAAGGGGCTGGAGAGCATGGCCCTGAACGTTCTTGGCTCAGGCCAGGACACCAAGTGGACCCAGCTCAACCGCATCCTCGACGATGACCTGATGGTCGATGCCGATGGCAACCGGCGCAAGTTGATCATCTTCACCGAGCCAAAGGACACGCTGCACTATCTGGTCGACAAGGTGCGGGCTCGCCTTGGCAAGCCTGATGCTGTCGATGTGATCCACGGCGGCGTGACCCGTGAGGAACGACGTAAGATCGTCGAGCGGTTCATGCAGGACCGCGACATGCTGGTCCTCATCGCCAATGACGCGGCCGGCGAAGGCGTGAACCTTCAGCGTGGCCATCTGATGGTCAATTACGACCTGCCCTGGAACCCCAACAAGATCGAACAGCGCTTTGGCCGTATCCACCGGATCGGCCAGACCGAGGTCTGCCACCTCTGGAACCTGGTCGCGGCCGACACCCGCGAGGGCGAGGTTTATGGCCGTCTGCTGGAAAAGCTGGAGGCTGCCCGTGAAGCGCTCGGCGGCCGTGTCTATGACGTCCTGGGCGAATTGTTCGAAGGCACGGCCCTGAAGGACCTGCTGTTCGAGGCGATTCAGTACGGCGAACAGGAGGATGTCAAAGCTCGCCTGTTCCAGGTCGTCGATGGTGCTGTCGATCAGGCGCATCTATTGCGGCTTCTGGAACGCCGCGCCCTCACCAACGACACCATGCCCCAGACCAAGGTGCATGAGCTGCGGCTGGAAATGGAACGGGCTGAGGCCCAACGGCTGCAGCCCCATCACGTCCAGAGCTTTTTCGTCGAGGCCTTCCAGCATCTGGGTGGCCAGATCAAACGCAGGGAGGAAGGCCGCTGGGAAATCCTCCACGTGCCGGTGGTCCTGAGAGAGCGCGACCGACAGATCGGCTCGGGCGCGCCTATCCAGAAGAAGTACGAACGCATCTGCTTTGAGAAGAGCCGGATCAATCAGCAGCCGGTGGCGGCCTTCCTCTATCCGGGGCA
>JBMOJG010000994.1:0-1552 GCA_049316925.1 Alsobacter sp.
GGCGGTCTGGACCGTCCCACCCTGACGGGCAGCGCTGCGCGGCAGCGGTGCCGGCACGGGTTGGGCCGCGTTGGGAATGGTGCCAAGGTCAAAAGGCCGGTCGGGCGGCAGCGGCGTGCCGGGCGCTGGACGTGCCAGCACCGCCTGTGCGGCCGGGATCGGAGCCGGAACGCTTGCGCGCGTCACGGGGGCGGGTTCCTCGGGCTCGGGAGCGCGGCGGAAAACGACACTGCGCGGATCGGGCACCGTCTCGGCCTGCGCGACCATGGTCGGACGGCCGTCGAGCGCCGCCGGCATGCCGTCGGTCCGCAGTGTGGCGTAAAGCTTCGAGTCGTCGCTGCCGGCCGTGGATGCGCGGCCGACATAGTCGACGCGCACGCGGGCAGTGCCCAGATGGCGAAAACTCAACGCCTCGGCGACCCGCTGCGACACGTCGATCAAGCGGCCGCCATGATAGGGACCGCGATCGTTAACGCGCGCGATGATCGAGTGGCCATTGCCCACATTGGTGACGCGCACATAGCTCGGCAGCGGCATGGTGGGATGGGCGGCCGAGATCGACATCTTGTCGAACACTTCGCCATTGGCCGTCATGCGGCCGTGGAACGAGGGGCCGTACCACGACGCCACGCCGACGGCGGAATAGCCAGGTGCCTCGCGCGGGGTGTAGAGCCGGCCGCCGACCACATAGGGCCGGCCCACCATTGCACGGCCACCGCCCTTCGGCACGGTCTCACCGTCGGCCACCATCTTCGGGCTGGCGGCGACGCCATATTTGGGGTCGATACCGCCGCGCGACGACTGGCGCTGTTGTGGCGCGGATGAGCAATTGGCGACGACGAGGCCAAGCGCCACGGCGATAGCCACGCGACCGGCGACCCCGTTACGGGCTTCGGAGAAAATGGGCGTCACGGCGGATCGGCGGGTTGTCGAACACGAGGAGACCCGGATCATGCGCATCGTGCATTTCCCTTAACGCCAAACAGAACCGCGACACAGCCGCGATGCCGGACAGGCAAGCCCGGGCAGATGCGACGCGGAAGAGTACCGGTCGCACGGTTAAGGGACACTTGTCGCCGAAAAAGAAAGCTCGACGTCGCGTCGCCCGACACTGTTTCGAACCAAACCATGGCCCGACACAAAACCACCTCTCTCACAGAAATGGAGGTCGCCTGATCAAGGCTGATTTGTGGTGGCCGGTCTTCGTGGCCCGTCCGACGGCGTTTTCCCGGCGAACGTGTCAACGAGGCAACAACTCAGTCGCCGACGCGGGCAACACCCTTCTCGCCGTCGTCGCGGGCCCAAGCCACCTTGTCGCCGCCTCGGTTGGCGAGAGTGAAGCAGAAGGTCTTGCCATCATACCAGGTCTGCCACTTCTGGCAGAGCCGGTCGCCGGCGACCCACCATCGGCCGCTGTCCTTCGGCTTGAGGAAGCGGCCGAGCCCGACGGCCTCGCCCGATCCATCGATGCGGCCATCGGGCCGGTAGTACAGGGGGAATTCGCCCCCCAGCGGCACGGCCAGGTAAATTCGCTTGCCGGTCACCGTTTGGC
>JBMOJG010000995.1:0-1550 GCA_049316925.1 Alsobacter sp.
TCCCGCATGACGTCCGTCCTTTCGACGCCCACCACCGCCGCCGCGCTGCAGGCGAGTCCGGATGCCGTCGCGGACGGGCATGTGCTGGAAGATTACCACTGCGGCGGCAGCACTGTGCCGATCGCCCTGATGCATGGGTTCAACGACCGGTTCGGCGTGTGGCTGCGCGAGAACTGGGGCATGACGGAGTTGCACGGCACCATGACCGGCCACCCCAACAATGGCTTGCAGCCTGTGATCGGCTCGGTCGGCTGCACGCTGCCGTTCTTCCGGACGAAGGCCGTCATCGTCAACGACGACAACGTGTTCGAGCGCGAATGCGAACCGGGCGAGCGCGGCGTCCTGGCGCTTGGCGGCCCCACGGTGATGCCCGGCTATGTGGATCCCAGCCTCGATGCCGCCTACCTGATCGAGGGCATGCCGGACGGCCAGCCCTGGGGCAACACGGGCGACATCGGCATGGTCGATGCGCAGGGCCATGTCTGGCTCTACGGGCGCAGTAAGGACGTGATCATCCGGGGCGGGCACAACATCGACCCGAAGCCGGTGGAGGAGCTGATCGTACAGTTCCCCGGCGTCCAGCTCGCGGCGATGGTCGGCCGGCCCGACCCGAGCAAGGGCGAAATGCCGGTCGCCTACATCCAGGCGGAGGCCGGGGCCGTGGTCGACGTGGCTGCGCTGATGCGCTTTTGCGCCGAGCATGTGCACGAGCGCGCGGCGCTGCCCGCCGAGGTGATCCTAGTCGCGGAGATGCCCCTCACCGCGGTCGGCAAGATCGCCAAGCCCGCTTTGAGGATCGACATCGTGCGTCGCACGGTGGAGGCGATCGTGCGCGAACACGTTGACGGTGCCATGGAAGCGGACGTTTCGGTGGACAGCTCCGGCCGCCGGCCGAAGGTCACCGTGCGCCTTCCCTGTGTCTCCCCGGCGGGGCTCGCTCGCGCGCTGGCGGCCTACGAGTTCGAGTCCGAGGTGGTCGTCAGCTCAGCCCCGCGAAGCGCAGCCCCGCGGCCATGAACCGGCGCGCAAGCTGCGGGTCGGCATAGTAGGAGTCGCGACCCTGACGGCGGGAATAGTCGTAGAGCACGCCGGTCTTCCAGGCGCTGGTCGCGGCGTACCAAGCCAGGTTCTCGAGGCTGCGGCCTGACCGATCGGCATAGCGCGACAGCACATCGTCGAGGCTCGGGAAGCCGGGCTCGAGCAGGGCGGCGCCGAGGTCCTGCGTCGGCGTGGTCGGCCGGCCGGCGATATGCGCCGTGTGTTTTGCTGTTTAAGGTCAAGCATGCGTCTGACCTTGTGGTCGGCACCAGAGTATGGCACCAAACACTTCAGTCTGGTGGGACCGTCGAAGCCATTTCCAGCACCGACGGCGACGACCATCCATTCCGTGTGCATTTCGATGAGGGCACTGTGCACGTGTACTCGGCAGACGGGATACACAAGCTGAACATGATGTGCGCACAGCCGGCGTACACCAAGGTCACCGATCCGGACGCGCAGCTCCTGTCGGGTGCCCACTCCCCGCCTTAACGCTTCGGTCGAATCGCGAT
>JBMOJG010000996.1:0-1546 GCA_049316925.1 Alsobacter sp.
TCGATCAGGCGGCGCGGTCGGTGGTGACGCTGTCTGTCGCCGCGGGTGCGCGGTCCTGCCGGTCGGCACGCAGGCGCTGGATCTCGGCCTGGCGCTGGCGCGAGGCGCGCGCCGACAGCATGTCGCCCGGCGGCACGGCCTTGCATGCGAGAGCCTCGTGGAGGTCGCCGCGCGACACACCGATGTCGCTGAGCAGGCGGTCGTCCATGGCGAGAAGATCGGCCACGGCGCGGCGGTTGCGCCAGGCATTCCAGTACGTGGCCAGGCGGCCGGCGAAGGTGGGCCGGCTCGTGCCGGCGGAGGTGAGTATCCGGGTGGTCTGCATCGGTCGCTCCCTGCGGCTGCGACCCGCTTCGAGGGTCAAGGACGGATCATTCGGATCGATGTGACCCTACCTCCACCCATCACATCAGAAAAACGAATGTTTTGAATGGACGGGATCATATTTTTATATCAATTTCACCGGATCGACACGATGGATGCGACATGGCCGCCTTGCTCGACATCGACCAACTCCGGACCTTCGTCGCCATCGCCGACAGTGGATCGTTCACCCGTGCGGCCGACGTGGTGCACAAGACCCAGTCGGCCGTGTCGATGCAGATGAAGCGGCTGGAGGAGCGCCTCGGCAAGCCGGTGTTCGAGCGCGACGGCCGCCATTCGCGCCTGACCGAGGACGGGGAGCGGCTGCTCGACTACGCGCGGCGGATGCTGCGGCTGAACAGCGAATGCATCGCCAGTTTCGCCGACGCGGAACTGGCCGGCCGGGTACGGCTCGGCGTTCCCGACGACTATGCCGACCGCTACCTGCCCGAGATCCTCGCACGGTTCTCGCGCTCGAACCCCAAGGTCGAGGTCACGGTGGTGTGCGAGCCGTCGCCAATGCTGATCGAGCGGCTGCAGGCCAACGACCTCGATCTCGCCATCGTCACCCATGTGGACCGGCGTGGACCCTCCGAGATCATCAGGCGGGAGCGGTTGCTGTGGGTGGCGTCGCAGCGCCACACAGTCCACGAGGAGACACCGGTGCCGCTGGCGCTGGGCCGGCCGACCTGCGACTGGCGGCAGGCCGCCACCGAGCGTCTCGACGCGGTCGGGCGGGCGCACCGGGTGCTGTATGCCAGCTGGAACTCCAACGCGGTCGGCGCGGCGGTGATGGCCGGGCTGGCGGTCGGCGTGCTGCCGGAAAGCGCCATAAGGCCGGGAATGCGCGTGCTGGGTCCGTCGGACGGGTTTCCGCCCCTGCCGTCATGCAAGATCGGGCTGCTGCGCAATCCTCTGGCAGAGAGCGGCCTTGCCGTGGCGCTGGCCGGTCATATCGTCTCAAGTCTCGACAATCTGCGGGCGGCCGTGGCCGCACCGGCGCGCGACACCTCGGCGGCCGAGTGACCGGCGTCAGTTCGCCGTGTTCACCCCGGTGTTGATCTTGCTGTAGGTCGCCTGAAGCGTCGACTTCACTGAGCCGGCCGACCCTGCCAGAATGAGCAGCATCACAGCTGCGATCATGCCGTACTCGATAGCAGTTGTTCCGCGTTCGCATCGGCCG
>JBMOJG010000997.1:0-1536 GCA_049316925.1 Alsobacter sp.
GGATTTTCTCTAAGGGAGCTGACACGATCGTTGTTCTTCGCGATGATGAAGGCTGAAGTGCTTCGTAGGTCAGGAGGTCATACCAAGGCTGATCTCCAGGGAGATACACGTCGATTTCAAGCACTCCTTCGAGTGGATCGAATCCAAACTCGACGGCAAGATCACCCTCGCCAACCCCGAGCCCCCCGAGTTCGGCGAAAAAACCCTCGACCTCGGCCCCGGCGTCGACTTCGACCCCGACCTCCTCCACTCGCTCCTCCGCGAAGCCACCGGCATCTCCATCTCCAAGCCGGAACTCGACTTCCTCGTCAAGTGGAAGAAGGGCGCTGTCGCCGACGGCTTCGCCCTCGCCGGCGCCCGCTATGGCCCCATCGGCGCGGTGCTCGCCAACCACACGTCCATCGCCTTCCTCAGCCCCAACCACACCAACGACCCCGTCGAACTCACCGCCGTCGGCCCCGGCAGCGAAACGCTCCCGGCATGGACCCGCCTCCCCGACATCCACGGCGTCATGGTGAAGGCCCTCGACCTCCCGCCCGCGAAGCCGGTGTAGAAACCAACCCGAAGGGGGCGAAGACGATCAGCGGTGCGGGCCCTCATCCCCCCAGCATCAGCAGATTCAACGTCATCACAAAACCGTTCTGTATCGCGTGCCCCGTCATGCTCGCGATGATGCTCCCGCGCCACTCCCGCACCAGCGCGAAACTCACCGCCAGACTCATAAGTGCCGGCACAACCGTCCACCCCTGCGGATGGATCGCGGCGAACACGAACGCCACGATCAGGGCGCTCAGCAAGGGGTGCAGCCACCTGCGGCAATGGGCGAACATCGCGCCGCGGAAGAATGTCTCTTCGCACACGGGCGCCCACAGGCACGCCAGCACCATCAACTGCGCCGAAGCCCACCACCCGCCCCCTGCGCTCACCTGCTCCACCGCCGGGTGCGTCGGCTTCGAGCCCGTGACGGCAATGAGCACCACAGTTGTCACCAGCCCGACGAGCACGATCGGAAGCCCGGCGAGATAGCCGACGATCCCCGCGCCGATCTCGCGCAGCACGCCGCGCCCGGCGTGCCAGCCCAGCGCCGTCTTCCACGCCGAACGCTCCATGCCCCACACCCGCGGCCACCACGCCGCCGCGAGCGCGAGCCACAGCAGCCACACCTTGAGATCAGGCCCGCCGGCGGCCTGAATGCCCTCCGCCACAGCGCTCAGCCCCAGCAGCGCAAGGATGAAAAGCACCAGGGATTCCAGCAGCGCCGCACGCTGGCCCGTTGTCGTCCCCGCCAGCGCCGCATCGCACGCGTACGCCGGGCGGAGCGAGCGCGAGACCAGCATGATCACGCCGATGGTCGCGAGCACAAACCCGACCATCATCGCTAAGCCGGCGATCACAACGGCCGAGATCATCACAATCACCGTCCGCGTCCCCGTCTTGATGATCTCAACACGCGCCGGGTCGGATTCTGGCAACCCGCGTGACAGCGCCACCTCCGCAAACCAGTGGTGCCGCTTCTTCAGCCGCTCCGCGTCTTGC
>JBMOJG010000998.1:0-1533 GCA_049316925.1 Alsobacter sp.
CGGGCGGCTGGTGAACAACTACTGGTCCGACCTGTTCGAAGCCAAGGAGAGCGGCAAGAAGGTGATCTGGTACAACGGCACGCACATCCCGCCGTTCTTCCAGGCGCACGACCTCGCGTGGGTGCACGGCGAAGCGTGGTCGGCTTATCTTGCTGCCAAGCATGGTGAGATCCCCGCCCAGAGGGCGAGCGAGGAGCGCGGCTACGACCGCGAACTCTGCTCCTACGCGCGGACCCATCTCGGGCAAGCCCTGCTCAG
This sequence comes from Alsobacter sp., assembly GCA_049316925.1. GTDB lineage: Bacteria > Pseudomonadota > Alphaproteobacteria > Rhizobiales > Beijerinckiaceae > Alsobacter. The sequence continues at coordinate 259 of JBMOJG010000998.1, forward strand.
CATCAAGGCCGCGCAGGAGGGAAAGCTCGGCCTCAACGCGGACGACCCGCGGGCGCTGACCATGGCCAAGCTGCCGCTGCCGGACATGATCGTGAACGCCTATCCGTATTGCAGCTCCGGCCAGCAGTGGGACGACATCGTCTATCGCATGTTCGGCAAGAAGATCCCGATCTTCACCGTCACCATCCCGATGCTCTGGGGCGGACGCAAGGACGCCAACTACCTCGCAGGGACCGAGTGGGATGAGCGCAGCCAGTACGTGGCCAAGCAGCTGCGGGCGCTGGGTGACTTCCTGGCGGAGCACACCGGCCGCAAGTACGAGTGGGACCGCCTCGGTGAAGTCATGTCCTACATCAAGCGCGCCTCCGAGCTCAGGCTCGAGGGCATGGCGCTGTGCGCCGCCAAGCCTGCGCCAGCAACCTTCTTCGACTGGATCGCCTGCATCGCGCACCTGAACTTCATGCCGGGGACGCAGGACATCGTCGACTACTTCCAGCTCGTGAAGGACGAAATCGAGGAGCGCGTGCGGACCGGCGAGGCGGCGGTGCCGAACGAGAAGTACAGGCTGTTCTTCGACGGCATGATGAACTGGAACAAGGTGGGCTGGCTCGCCGACAAGTTCGCGTCGGTCGGCGCGTCCGTGGTGGCTGGCCGCTACACGCACATGTCGTTCTGGCAGGAGCCCCAGCTCATCGATCTCCGCGATCCGGTCGTCGGCATGGCGCAGAACTACCTCGTCTGCCCGACCAACCATGCGGCACCGCTGATGATCGGCGAGATCAACAAGGCCTGTGACAAGTACGGCATCGACGGCATGGTGATGCACACGGCCCGCACCTGCCGCGCCATGACGAACTACCAGTTCCTGATCGCAGACTCGGCCAAGCACCGCGCCCGGCCGTCCCTGTTCTTCGAGGGCGATGTCGCCGACGAGTCCTTCTACAAGGACGAATTGCTCAACGTTCGGCTCGAGGCGCTGATAGAGACGCTCGATGCGCAGAAGCGCCTCGTGGCCTGACCGGAGCGATGTCGGTAGACGGGCCGGGGCGACCCGGTCCGGCTGGTGACGCTTTCGAGATCGGGAGAACGCGCTAGAGCGAAACCCGACCTGATTGCATCAGGTCGTCCGCTCCAGCTCGCTGTTCTAGCATCATCTTTGTCCGCCAACGGGTGTCCGCTTGGCGGCATGATGCTTCAGACGAACTCCCGGCCGAAGATCTCACGCGCGGCCACCAGCTTCTGGATTTGAGGCGTGCCGTCGGCGATCTGCAGGCC
>JBMOJG010000999.1:0-1532 GCA_049316925.1 Alsobacter sp.
CATAGAGCGCCGCGACAAATGCATCGCCGAACTCCGGATGCCCCTGCACGCTCATCACCGGAGCGTCCGCGTACTCAAGCATCGCATGATCTGTATGCGCTGACCTTGCCAGCGTCACCGCGCCATCGGGCGGCGTGATCACCTGATCCTGATGGCTCACCGCCAGCGAGACGCTGGCGCCTGCTCCGGCCATCCAGGGCCGGTGCTCAAGCACCTCATAGGTGTGCCGTCCCACGCCCCAGCCCTTGTCGGACTTGCGGACATCTCCGCCCATCGCGTCGGCGATGATCTGGTGCCCGAAACACACACCCACCATGGGAGTCTTCACGCGGAAGGCCCCGCGCACAAAATCCCGCAAGGGGTCCATCCACGGCGTGTGGTCATAAACACCTGCAGGCGAGCCCGTGATCACGACAGCCTCGCAATCCGCAGGGTCCGGCAAGGCCTCGCCATCGAGCAGCCGCACCACCTCGAACGACAGCCCCGCATCCGCCCCGCCCAGCAGCTGCGCAAACATATCGGGATAGCGGGGATAATCCTCGCTCAGCCGCCCCGGCGCCCGTCCCGTTTCGATAATGGTTATCCGCATCTCACGATCAATAAGGCCTTTTCCCCCAAGGCCAAAGCGTCGCGTCCCGCCGCGTTGACAGCACCGGAGGCGGGTCTAATACCGGGGGCGGCTCAGTCAGGCTTGCGTCGGGGCGAAAAGGATAAACCTCACAATGTCCAGCTGGACAGACAAGCGGCCGATGTCGCCGCACGTGCAGGTCTGGAAATGGCATCTCACGATGGCCTCCTCCATCCTCCATCGCGTGACGGGCGTCGGCAATTATCTCGGCATTATCCTCGTCATCGCCTGGCTCTTCGCCACAGCCGTAGGGCCTGACCTCTACGAGCCGCTCGCCGGCCTGACCGGCTCGATCTGGGGCCAGCTCATCCTGTTCGGCTTCACGCTTTCAGTCTGCTACCACCTGCTCAACGGGCTGCGTCACCTCGTGATGGACACGGGCAAGGGCTACCCTCCGAAGTTCGCAAGCTTCACGGCCGGCCTCGTCATCGTACTCGCCTTCGCCCTCGCCGTCGCCATCTGGTACCTCGCCGGCCTCGTCCCGGGCGTTGACCTCCTCAACATGACGGGCGCCGCATCATGAGCAAGCCACAGCCCACCATGCGCACGGCGCTCGGCAAGGTCCGCGGCCTCGGCTCGGCCAGGCACGGCGCCGGTCATTTCATCGCACAACGCGTCACCGCCATCGCGCTCGTTGTCCTCGTACCGCTCTTCCTGATCACGCTGATCAACGCCGTCCGCGGCGGCTATGATGGCGCGCTCGCCTATGTGGCGGATCCTTTCAACGCCGTGCTCATCCTGCTTGCGATCGGCGCCGCGCTCTACCACATGCGACTCGGCATGCAGGTGGTGGTGGAAGACTACATCGCAAAACATGGCACGAAGGCCGTGCTGCTCATCCTCAATACGTTCATCTGCGTCGTCCTGTTCGCCGCCGCCGCCTACGCTGTCCTCAAGGTCGCAA
>JBMOJG010001000.1:0-1532 GCA_049316925.1 Alsobacter sp.
TGCGCCGCCTGGCCGAAGGCTGGGCCCGCGCGGCCGGTGGCGGCGGTGGCGGTGACGCGTCGGAGGCCGGGCGCCTGCTGGCGCTGGCCTATCCGGACAGGGTTGCGCGCGCACGCGGCGGGACGGGCGGTTTCGTGATGGCCAATGGCCGCGGTGCGATGGTGGAGCCGCACGACGCGCTGGCGCGCGAGCCCTACCTGGCAATCGCCGAGATCGCCGGCAGCGCCGTCGCGGCGCGCATTCTGCTGGCGGCGCCGCTGACGGCCGCCGCCATCGACGCCGATTTCGGCGACCGGATCGAGGCGCGCGACGAGGTGTCGTTCGACCGGACCTCGGCGAGCCTGCGGGCGCGCCGGGTGCGTCGACTGGGCGCGCTGCTGCTCGCCGAGCAGACGCGGCCGGTGCCGGCCACCCCCGAGGCGGCGCAGTTGCTGGCCGAGGGGATTGCCGGGCTCGGCATCGGGCGGCTGCCCTGGACCAAGGCGCAGGCGCAGTGGCGGGCCCGAATCGGCTTCCTGCGCCGCACGGATCCGTCCTGGCCCGACCTGTCGGACTTGGCGCTGGAGACGACCGCGGGCGATTGGCTGGTGCCCGCCATCTCCGGCCGGACCGGCCTCGCCCAGATCGGTGCCGACGCGCTCGACCAGGCGCTGCGGGCGCTGCTGCCGTGGGACCTGGCGCGCCGGCTCGACGCCGAGGCGCCGACGCATTTCGAGGCGCCCACCGGCAACAGGATCGCCATCGACTGGGAGGCCGAGGAAGGGCCGGTGCTCGCCATCCGGGTGCAGGAGCTGTTCGGCCTCAAGGTCCACCCCGCGGTCGCCGGCGGGCGGCTGCCGCTGGTGCTGCACCTGCTGTCACCGGCCCACCGGCCGATCCAGATCACCCGCGACCTGCCAGGCTTCTGGGCCGGATCCTGGGCGGGGGTAAAATCCGACATGAAGGGGCGCTACCCTCGCCATCCCTGGCCAGACAACCCCGCCGCCGCCCCGCCAACCGCAAGGGCCAAGCCGCGCGGTACGTGAGGCTCTCAGTAACCGAGCGTGCGGTCGACCACATGGGCGAAGGGTTCGCCGGCCTCGTGCGCCAGGATCTGCCGGGCGATCAGGGCCGCAATGGCGCCCGGCTCCGACTGGGCGGCATTATGCGGCGTCATCGTGACGCGCGGATGCGCCCAAAGCCTGGAGGCGGAAGGGAGCGGCTCGGTCTCGAACACGTCGAGCGTGGCGCTGGCCAGCGTACCGGCGTCGAGGGCGGAGAGGATATCGTCCTCGACCTGCAGACGGCCGCGGCCGGCATTGATCAGGTGCGGCCCGCCCGTGCGACCGTCCCGCGCCAGCCCGTCCAGCAATTGGCGGTTGATCAGACCCGTGGTTTCGGCCGTCAGCGGCAACAGCACGACGAGAATGTCGGTGCGGGCCAGGAACGGGCCAAGCCCGGCCGCTCCCGCATAGCTGGTGATGCCGTCGATCGCCTGGCCGGACCGGCTCCAGCCCGCCACGTCAAAGCCCATGACGGCCAGCTTGCGGGCC
>JBMOJG010001001.1:0-1532 GCA_049316925.1 Alsobacter sp.
GCGACGGTGCCGACGCCCAGACGGCCATTCGCGATGCGGCGCTGCTGCGCTTCCGTCCGATCATCATGACGACCTTCGCCGCGCTGTTCGGCACGCTGCCGATCGCGCTCGGATCGGGCGCCGGATCGGAACTGCGTCAGCCACTGGGCATCGCGGTGTGCGGTGGCCTGATCGTGTCGCAGCTGCTGACGCTCTACATCACGCCGGTCGTCTACATCTATCTCGACAAGATCGAGACGCTGCTCAACCGGCGCCGGCACGCGGAGGTCGTGGCCGAGGCCGCGATCCTGCCCGGCGCCGCGACAGCGCCCCACGGGGCAGCCCTGCAGAAGGCCGACTGACGAGCGACGTGCGCGGTCGGGGCTCGCGCGCGCAAGGGCTGAAAAGGCAGGATGGTCTTCAGGCGCAGTCGCATCTGTGCCGCGCGTTAACGCTGTTTCCATCCGTACATTGCAGCCCTTTGCGGCTTGCGTCACGATGGAGGGGCTCACCATCTGGTTGCGGGTTTCAGCGTGTTGCGTCGCGTCTCTGGCACGGCTGTGAGGATATCGGAGCCGGTCCCGGCAGTTCCGATCGTCGAGGCCGCCCCAACACCGGCTCGTTCGCTCGGAAAAGGCTTCGCCGCGTTTCTGCTGGGCGTGACACTGGGCATGAGCTTCATCGTGATCGGCCAGTCGGCCTTCAGCGATCTGATAACCGACGGACAGGACCTGTTTTCGTCGCCGCCGGTGCTGCGTCCCTGATCGCGGCCTCAGGCCGGACCGACAGACTCCACCTTGAATGTGTGTAGCTCGCCGTCCTCGTCGGCGAGGGACACATATTCGCCCGGCGAAATCACGTGGTCGCCAAGGCGGTAGCCCGCCTCGTCATCATCGTGTGCGGCGGGGTCGTAGTCGAACGCCCAAGTGGCGCCGCCGCGGCCACCCGGGCGGTGGACGAGATGACCGATCTGGTCCGGCTCACCCGCCCAGAAGCGCCGCACGCGGCAACGGGCCCGCGCATCCTTCCACGCAGCGACGTCGAGGTGCCCTGAGGCATCCAGCGGTGCGACGAGATCATAGCCGTAGCGCGACGAACCCTCGGGGTTCGCCTTGGAGCGGGCCAGGTGCAGGACAATGCGGCAGAAGCGTGCGTCGGTCATGGGGGGCTCCTCTCGATGACCGCCAGAGTGACGCCCTGTACGCCGCCGGTCGTTGATCTCCCGCAAGAGTACAGGCTTCGTGGCGCAGACTTGACGTGGGCCTCCCGCCCTCGCCACTGTTCGCCGCCCCGGAGTGCCGCAATGTTCAGCCTGGCCGACCTCGACGACGCCACCAGCCTTGTCCATCAGACCATGGCGCCGACGCCGGCTTATGCGTGGCCGCTGCTGGCGCAGCGCCTCGGGGTCGACGTCGTCGTCAAGCACGAGAACCACACGCCGGTCGGTGCCTTCAAGGTGCGGGGCGGCCTTGTCTATCTGGACCGCCTGGTGCGCGAGCGGCCGCATGTGCGCGGGATCGTTTCGGCAACCCGCGGCAACCACGGCCAGAGCC
>JBMOJG010001002.1:0-1531 GCA_049316925.1 Alsobacter sp.
CGTCTTCGGCATTCTCTTCGTCGCGATCCTGTTCTTCCCGTCGGGGGTGCGGTTGCCGCAGCGGCGGGTGTCGCGTGCCGTGGTTGTCGCTCCGACCACCCGGACCGAGGGCGCCTGATGGAATTCGTCCTCTCCACGTTGTTCGTCGTCGGCACGTCGGTGATGCTGGCCACGAGCTTCAACCTCATCATCGGTTACGCCGGCCTGATGAGCATCGCCCATCCGATCTTCGTCGCGCTGGGCGCCTACGGGTCCGGCCTGCTCGTCAAGGAGCTTGGCTTTCCCGTCCCCGTCGCGATGGTCTGCGCCATGCTCGTGGCGGGAGGCGCGTCGCTGGCCCTCTCGCTGCCGTCGCTGCGCCTGTCCGGAGACTACCTGGTTATCGCCAGCATCGGCTTCCAGCTCGGCCTGCTGCAGATCATCAAGAATGTCGAGTTCACCGGCGGGCCAGGCGGCTTCTCGAACGTGCCGCCCCTGTTCGCGAGCCACGGTCTCGACTCGCAGATCGCCGGGGTCGCCATCGCGTGGATCCTTGCGCTGGGCTCCGTGCTGCTCGTCCGTTGGCTCGTCAGCGGGGGCTATGGCCGGGCGATCGAGGCCATGCGCGACGACGAGGAGGCGTTCTCGGCCCTCGGCCGCGGCGCCATGGCGATCAAGGTCACGCTGTTCGCGATCTCGTGTTCCATCGCCGGGCTCGCGGGCGCGCTCTACGCGCACCACTATCAGTTTGTCTCCCCCGAGCAGTTCGACATCGTGGCGTCGGCCTCGATCCTGACCATGGTCGTCGTCGGCGGCATCCGCACGGTGTGGGGCCCGATGTGTGGCGCCATCGTGCTCCAGCTGTTGCCCCAGGTGATCCATTTCCTCGAGCTGCCGTCGTCGATCACCGGCCCGCTTCAGGGCCTGATCTTCACCGGCCTGGTGCTAGTGTTCCTGTTCGCGCGGCCCGGCGGCATGATTGGCCGCAAGCCGCGATCGCAAACGGCGGGGAGCAGCCCGCCATGACGTCGGTGCTGTCCATTTCCGGCCTCTGCAAGCGCTTCGGCGGCATCGTCGTCGCCGACGACATCGAGCTGACGCTGGGCGCCGGTCGCATCCTCGGCCTCATCGGCCCGAACGGAGCCGGCAAGTCTTCCCTGTTCAACCTGATCGCAGGGGTGGTCAAGCCGGATGCTGGTCGCATCTCCCTGAACGGCGAGCGCATCGATGGCCTGTCCGTTGCGCTGCGCGCGCGTGCCGGGCTGGGGCGAACCTGGCAGCACATCAGGCTCTTCCCGTCCCTGACGGTGCTCGACAACCTTCTGGTCGCACCGCGATCCTACCCCGACGAGACTCCCCTGGGCTTCCTGTCGCCCGGGCATGCCGCGGCGCAGAAGGCCGTGCGCGAGCGGGCCCATGCCTGCCTGGCCAAGGTCAAGATGTCGGATGCGGCCAACCGGCTGCCGACGGAGCTGTCCTACGGAAAGCAGAAACTGGTCGCGATCGCGCGCGCCTTGATGAACGACGGCAATTGCCTCCTCCTCGACGAACC
>JBMOJG010001003.1:0-1530 GCA_049316925.1 Alsobacter sp.
CGTCAAGGCCTTCGCCCACATCACCGGCGGTGGCTTTCCCGACAACATCCCGCGGGTGCTCCCGGACGGCCTGGGCGTTCGGCTCGATCTCGCGTCTGTTCCTGTCCTGCCCGTGTTCCGCTGGCTGGCCGCGGCCGGCGGCGTGGCGGAGAGCGAGATGCTGCGGACATTCAATTGCGGCATCGGAATGGTCGCGGTGGTGGCCAAGGACGCCGTGGAGACAGTGTGCGCGGCGTTCGCGGCAGCCGGGGAGACCGCCTACGTGATCGGCATCGTGACACCGCGCGACCCCGGCGCTGCGGTCACCACCACCGGCCGCCTGGACCTTTGACGTGGCGCGCATGCGCACCGCGGTGCTCGTGTCGGGCCGCGGCTCCAACATGGCCGCCCTGCTGGACGCGGCCGCCGACCCGGCCTTCCCGGCCGAGATCGTGGTGGTGCTGTCGAACCGGCCCGGTGCCGGCGCCCTGACGCGGGCGGAAGCGGCTGGGGTGCCGACCACGGTAGTGGACCACCGGGCCTATGCTGACCGTGCCGCCTTTGAGGCGGCGATGCAGGCGGAACTCGAGCGCAACGGCGTCGAACTGGTCTGCCTCGCCGGTTTCTTGCGCGTGCTCACGCCGTGGTTCATTGGCCACTGGCCGGACCGGCTGGTGAACATCCACCCGTCATTGTTGCCCGCCTATCGCGGCCTGCACACCCACGAGCGGGCCTTGGCCGACGGTGTCCGCATCCATGGCTGCACGGTGCATCTGGTGGTGCCCGAGCTTGACGCCGGGCCTATCATCGCCCAGGCAGCGGTGCCGGTTCACGGGTCCGACACGCCCGACACGCTTGCCGCCCGGGTCCTTGCGGCCGAGCACCGTCTTTACCCGCTCGCGCTGTCCTGGCTGGCCGCCGGCCGCGTCCGCCACGAGGCCGGAGGCCTCGTCGTCGACGCACCCGAGACCAGCGGGATGCTGCTCAGTCCGGGCTCCCTGCCCGATCCGGGCTGAGCTTTCGCCGGAATTTAGCCCGGATCGCGCCCTGCTTTCGACCGTGCTGCCGCTCAGGGTCAGTCCAGTCCGCGAATCGGGATTTGACCATGAACGACCGTCGCCTCTCCGTCGGAGCCCTTCTCCTCAGCTGCCTGCTGGCCATCGCCGGCACGGCGGTCGCCTTGACGGCGATCGATATCGACCCGTCCGGTTCCCTGCACCTGACAAGCACACCGGTTGCCATGCCGGCTGCGCTGGCGAGCGACGCCCGGTCGTTCACGGGCCTGCACTGGTAGTCAGCCGATTTTCCGGCTGCCCCGCCCTGTCTCGCGCTGGAAGTACAGCAGGTCGAGTTCAGGCGCTTCGCCGACCAGCCCCGTCAGCATCGCGTGCACCTGGCCGCGGTGATGGGTCTGGTGATTGAAGACATGGTCCAGCGTCGGGCCGAGCACCGCCTCGAAGGTCTCCCCGGTCAGTCCCCGGACGTAGCGGAACGGCGCCCCGATCCTCTCGGGGTAGAGACTTGCGATGAAGGTGCCGATGCGGCCGTCCT
>JBMOJG010001004.1:0-1528 GCA_049316925.1 Alsobacter sp.
CGCGCCTTCGCGGCGCCAGTGGTCGTAGAGCTGTGCCAGCGCGCATGAGGCGACGCGCGCGCGGTCATTGTCTGCGCGGCTGGTGAGGATCACCGGGACGCGGGCGCCGACGACGAGGCCGGCGGCCTCGGCGCGGGCCACGAAGGTGAGTTCCTTCGCCAGCATGTTGCCGGACTCAAGGTTGGGTACGATCAGCACCTGGGCGCGGCCGGCGACCAGCGAGGCAATACCCTTGGTGCGGGCGGCCTCGAGGTCGACCGCGTTGTCCATGGCGAGCGGGCCGTCGACAATGCCGCCGCGGATCTGGCCGCGCTCGGCCATCTTCGACAGGATCGCCGCATCCAGCGTCGACGGGATGTTGACGTTGACGGTTTCCACCGCCGACAGGATGCCGACCCGCGGCTTCTCGATCCCGCAGGCCAGCGCCAGGTCGATCGCGCTCTGCACGATGTCGACCTTGGTGGTCAGGTCCGGCGCGATGTTGATCGCCGCATCCGAGATGAACAGCAGCGTGTCCATGCTCGGCACATCCATCGCGAACACATGGCTGATCCGCCGCGAGGTGCGCAGCCCGCCATCCTTCTTGACGACCTCGGCGAGCAACTCGTCGGAGTGGACATTGCCCTTCATCACCGCGCCCGCCTCACCGGCGACAGCCATTGCGACGGCCTTCGCGGCGGCGGCGCGATGCTCGTTGATTGCCACCAGCGGATAGGCCGAGATGTCCTCGCCGAGCTTGTCGGCGGCCTTGCGGATCGCGTCCGGATTGCCGATCAGGATCGGCAGGATCAGGCCTTCGCGTGCCGAAAGCAGAGCGCCGCCAAGCGCGTTGTGGTCGTCGGGGCACACGACCGCGGTGGTGAGCGGGGCGCGCGTGCGCGCCTTCGTGACAAGGGCGCCGAACAAATCATGCTTGTCGAGGATCAGCTCGGGCAGTTCGCGGGCCGGCGTGACGATCGTCTCGCGCGGCGCGTCCACCTCGGCCACGCCCTCGCACACCAGCCCGCCGTCCTCGCCGACGATCCGCGTCTCGAACACGGCTTGCGGCCGGTCGCCCTTGGCCGTGCAGGTCACCGTGACAGTGAGGCGCTGCCCGACATGCACGCGGCGGTGGAAGCGCAGCGACTGCGCACGGTAGAGCGTGCCAGGCCCCGGCAGCACGTTGCCGAGCACGGCGGAGATCAGCGAGCCGACCCACATCGACGGCGCGATGGCGGCGTCGGAGCGCGCCGGCTCCCGCTCGCCCGCCGGCAGCATCAGCGGATTGGTGTTCCCCGACACATGCGCGAACAGATACAGGTCCTGCACCGAGCAGACGCGCTCGATGCTCGCCGTGGCGCCGACCGCGAGGTCGTCCCAGGTTGTGTTCCGGATCATGGTGTTGCGCGACATGCGGACCTCCGGAGGTGCGAGCAGGACAATGACGGACGTCAGCCCATCACGTGGTAACCGGCATCGACGTAAAGCGTTGCGCCGGTGATGTTGCGGGCGCTATCGCTGGCGAGAAACACCGAGGCGGCCCCCACGT
>JBMOJG010001005.1:0-1528 GCA_049316925.1 Alsobacter sp.
AGCCGGATTCTCCAGGTCGCGGCCGTCAAGGTGCCGGACACCGGTGGAGACCCCGCGGTCGTCCACCACGACGTCAAGGCCGGCAAGTGTCCGTGCGGTAGCAACGCCGGCTCGCTGGCGGGCCTGCTGCCGACGATGGGAGTGATGATCGCCGAGGCCCCGAAGGACGACTCGCGGCATGTCCGCCCGGCCCCGGACGCCGCCGCCCAACCTGACACGCCTTTGCCGAGGTATGGTTGGGTTTCCTTACCACCAGCTGGAGTCCCGCATGCTCACGAGGCGCACGTATCAACTTCTGTGGAATGCGATCCTCTGCGCGCTGCCCGTCGTCATCACCGTGGCCGACAGCCCCAAGGCGACGCCCGACCCGATGCTGAGCCTTGAAGCCGAGCGGTTTAGGATGACGGCTGCCAGGGACATCGCAGGGGTCGAGCGAGTGCTCGATGATGAACTGAGCTACTGCCACACCACCGGCCGATGCGAGACCAAGGCCGAATACATGGCCAACCTGCGCAGCGGTCGGACCCGGTATCACAAGATCGAGGTCCTCAGCTCACGCGTGCGTTACTACGGCGACGTGGCGGTCCTGAATGGGCAGATCAGCATCGACGTCGAAGCCGGAGGCCAGAGCGTCAAGGGTCTGAAGATGTCCTACACGGACGTCTACCGGCGGAAGGAAGGTCGCTGGCTCATGGTCGCCTGGCACTCCAGCCCGCTACCCTGACCGGGTGGTGGCGCAGCCGGCGCCGCCCTGGAACGGGCGCGCCAGCTCGGGCGTGATCCATCCGCCATAGAAGCCGCCGGGCTGTGCCTGCAAGGCGGCAGTATCCGCGCGGCAGTCCCGCAACGTCGGGTAGAAGACCACACAGTCGGCCGAACGTTCGGCGCCGGCCAACGGCTTCGGGTAGCTCCACGCCACGCGATCCAGCCGACGCGGGCCTTCGACCACCGACCAGTACAGGGCAGGTAGAAGCTCGGTGGATGGTCACTTCCCGCGCCTCGGTCCGCCATGGCTTCGCTATCATGATACCGCGCGATCCGCCTGCGCCTGCCCGCGCCGATGTTCCCCTGCCGCGCCGTCCGAGTGCCCAAGCCCACCATGCATCCCCGACAGCGCTTGCGGAACATCATCGGCGGCTCGGCGGGCAACTTCGTCGAGTGGTTCGACTGGTTCGTCTACGCCTCGTTCGCGCTGTATTTCTCCCGCGCCTTCTTTCCCGGCGAGAACCAGACCGTCCAGCTGCTGAACTCGGCGCTGGTGTTCGGCGGGGGCTTCCTCGCACGCCCGCTCGGCGCGTGGCTGATGGGCCGTTACGCCGACCGCGCCGGCCGCCGGGCCGCGCTCGCCCTCACGGTCGGAATGATGTGCGGCGGCTCGCTGCTGATCGCCGTGATCCCCCCGGGGCTCGGTGTCGCCTCGACGGCGCTGCTGGTGATGGCCCGCGTCGTGCAGGGCCTGTCGATGGGCGGTGAGTATGGCGCCTCGGCCACCTATCTCAGCGAGATGGCGAGCCCGCGCACCCGCGGC
>JBMOJG010001006.1:0-1526 GCA_049316925.1 Alsobacter sp.
CCAAGGCGCTGCTGGCCGGTGATGGCGAGATCATCGCGCAGATCTACAAGGAGCGCGTCGTCAAGCGCGGCTATGGCTCGGGCGCCTGGGGCTGGAAGACGGCCTATAAGGACACCGTCGCGATCTGAGCACGGTGGCGGCGCGCTGGTGCCGCCCCGCCCGTCGCCACTGGACTGAAAGGGATCGACATGCCGGCCTCGCGCCCCGTCTGGACCAATCTCGCCGCCGCTCTCGCGGTTCTCTTCGGACTATGGTTCGCCGCCCCGGCGATGGCCCAGCAGGTCAACCCGACCACGTCGGCGGTGCAGGAGCAGCAACTCCTCAAGCAGCTGCGCACGGTCGAGGGCCGCGTCAGCATCCCCGACACCAAGTCGGGCGTCCTGATCCAGCCGGGCGGTGACTGGCGCGCCCTGCACGATGGCACCCTCGCCTGGGTGACGTCGATTGCCGTGCTCGGCATGCTGGCGCTCCTGCTGCTGTTCTACACGGTGCGCGGCCGCATCATGATCGAGGCCGGCCTGTCGGGCCTGAAGATCCTGCGCTTCAACAGCTTCGAGCGCCTGGTCCACTGGATCACCGCGCTGTGCTTCATGGTGCTGGCGATATCCGGACTGAACGTGTCCTTCGGCCGCTACCTGCTGATGCCGCTGATCGGCGCCGACGCGTTCGCAGCGTTCTCGCACTACGGCAAGCTGGCGCATAACTTCCTGGCCTTCCCCTTCATGGTCGGCCTGGTGCTGATGCTGCTGATCTGGATCGTCGACAACATCCCCAACCGCGTCGACGTCGCATGGTTCAAGGCCGGCGGCGGCCTGCTCGGCAAGGGGCATCCTCCTGCCGGCAAGTTCAACGGCGGCCAGAAGATGATCTTCTGGTCGGTGATCATCGGCGGCGGACTGCTCTCGGCCTCGGGCCTGCTGCTGCTGTTCCCCTTCTGGGGCACCGGCATCGCCGACATGCAGCTCGCCCAAATCATCCACGCCCTGATCTCGGCCGGCCTGATCGCCGTGATGCTGGCGCATATCTATATCGGCTCGATTGGCATGGAGGGCGCGTTCGACGCCATGGGCTCCGGCGAGGTCGACCTCAACTGGGCCCGCGAGCATCATTCGCTCTGGGTCGAGCAAGAGAAGGCCCGCGGCCGGACTCCGCAGGTTCCGCCCAACGCCGTCGCCGCCGAGTGAGCCGCGCCGGTCCGCCGCGGCGGACCGCTGATCCTGCCCTTCGCCCGGCGATACCCCTCGCCGGGCGTGCTCTGTTTGGAAGCAACGCATGCGCGTGATCGGCCTCGCCGGCTGGAGTGGCGCCGGCAAGACGACCCTGCTGGTGCGCCTGCTGCCGCTGCTGTCGGCCCGCGGACTGCGGGTCTCCACCCTCAAGCACGCCCACCACAGCTTCGATATCGACCGCCCCGGCAAGGACAGCCATGCCCACCGCGAGGCCGGCGCCGTCGAGGTCCTGGTCGCCTCCGGCAAGCGCTGGGCGCTGATGCACGAGCTGCGCGACGCACCCGAGCCCTCGCTGGC
>JBMOJG010001007.1:0-1525 GCA_049316925.1 Alsobacter sp.
GGCAGGCTTGGGTGGTGTCGTGCTGGCCGTAATGCTCAACTCCGGGATTGTCACAAGCGAGGAGCTTGAGGCGAGGTTCGGTCTGCCAGCGCTCGGCTCGGTGCCCCTGTTGTCCTCAGTCTCAGACCCGGAGGACCGCCATCTGCTTCCTTCCGATTATCTGGTGGCCAAACCCCTGTCGAGTTTTGCGGAATCGGTCCGAGCCCTTCGAACGGCAATGATGAGTTCGCGGATTGGCGAACGCATCACGGTGGTAGCCATCAGTTCCCCACTGCCTGGAGACGGCAAGACCACAGCATCGCTGTGCCTCGCACGATCGTCTGCGATGGCGGGCCTCAGGGTGGTCCTCGTGGATTGCGATCTGCGCCGCCGAAACGTCAACCGGATGCTGGGAATCGAGCCGGAACTGGGGCTGATCGATGTCCTCAATGACGAGAGCTGTTTGCCGCAGGCTTTGTTCCTCGACGAAGCGTCCGGTGCCCATGTCCTGCCTCTGACCAAGAACAGCTTTACCCCAAAGGATGTGTTCGCGTCGGCGGCGATGGCACGACTGACCGACCGGTTGCGGTCCATGTATGATCTGGTCATCTTTGACACGGCTCCGGTTCTGGCCGTTTCTGACACCCGAATGCTAGCCGGCTTGGCGGATACGACCGTGCTTCTAGTCCAATGGCGCAAAACGCCTGAAAAAGCAGTCACTGCTTCGCTTCGAATCCTAGAACATATAGGCGCTGTTGTTGGTGGGCTTGCCCTGACGCAAGTCGACATGAAAAAGCAGGCGCGATACGGCTATGGCGATGCTGGATACTATTATTCGGAATATCAGAAATACTACACGACCTGATCGCGAGCGCAGATGACCGCACCAGGCTCCTCGAAGTGGATTGAGGCTTCAACCTCGACCGGTGCCCCTAGGCACCCGCGCCGCATCAGGAGGGTCGCACGGATTACAGTCTCGCCGGGACGATTGGCGGTCCTTGCCTTCGTTCCGCTCGTGATTTTTGGCTTTATGGGCACAGGCGGTGCCACAACGTGGGCGGCCAGTCTTGCGCTTGCTCTGACGTCGGCCCTTCTCCTCCTGGCCGCGCTCGCTAGTCCGGGTCTGCGAGGATTGCTGGGCAGTTCAGAGGGCCTGACCATCCCGACAGTGGGTTTTGCCGCCACTCTTGCGATGATTGCCCTGTCCCTGACCACTATCCTCCCAGGGGGAGCACATCCGGTCTGGACCTATGTTGGGACTGATGGCGCGGCGTCCATCGACCTTTCGATCACGGCCGTCGAGTTGGTCAAGCTGATGGGGCTGGGATGTCTTTTCGTTATTGGATACCTGCAAGGCGCGCGCCGCCAGGACGCCGAGACGACGTTACTGCTGGTTCTGGGGCTGGGCGGCGGATTCTGTTTCTTGACCTTAATGGTCTTCTTATCGGACCTCAGCGAGGCGGGCCCCCGGTTCAATGCTGATTTGCCGAGTGCCAATGTCGCGGGGACATTGGATGTGTACCTCGATCCTTTGAGCTTTACGGGC
>JBMOJG010001008.1:0-1522 GCA_049316925.1 Alsobacter sp.
CGACGACGAGGACGGCTCGCCCTGTGGTGAAGCTGGCCTCAGCGATGCTGCCGGTCCAGGGGATCTGGCTCCACAGCCCGGTCGTGGAGCCTGGAGCCGGCAAGGTCGGGTGCGGGCTATGCCAGCCGGTCCGACCATGGCGGGTATAGTGGGCGAAGAGGTCTGCACTGCCGACACCGTCGGCGTCCAGACGGCGGCCGTACCAGTCCGGGTCGAAGGCCCGGTGTGGCGCCCTGCCCTCGCCGGCGCCGATCGCCCGGTAGTGCTCCCAAGCCGTCCAGTCGCCAGCGCGGACGTCGGGATAGCGCGCCCGATAGAGAGCCGAATCGAAGACCGGTCCGGGCGAGCGGCCATCCGCCGCGCCCGACGCGGCGAGATGCAGCGCCGGATCGATGCCGGCACGGGCCACGTCGGGATAGGCGGTGCAATACCAGTCCGGGTCGATGGCCGCACAAGGTGTGGGCCGCGTCGCAGGATCGGCCGCCAGCCACGTCGCGAGAAGCGTTCGGCCAGGGGACGGCTTGAAGGCGCAGGCCAGCACCCAAACGGCGTCGAACCAGGCGGACGGGTTGGCGCCCGGGGTCGTCGGGTCGGCCTGGTAGTCGACGAGCGGATTGCCGCCGACGCCGTGGCGACCGGCCCGGTACCAGGCCGGATCGAAGAGCGGATGTGGGCGGCGTCCGCGGCGCGCCCCATCGGCCAGATAGCGGCGCGCCGGGTCCGCCCCGTCGGTTCCGCTTGCCGGGTAGGCCGCCCCGTACCAGCCGGCATCGAAGATCCCGCCGCGAAGCAGCGCCCTGAGCTGCACGGCCGGACTCTCCCTGACCAGCCATCTCCGGAAATCGAGCAGAATGGTCAGGACTGCCCTCCTGCGGTGTTTCGACGGCTCATCTGACGGATCGTGCAGGACCTGTCGACCTTCACAGTACCGGGACCTCTCGCAGGCGTCATGACGGCCGGCCTCACGATCGCCCCACTCCTGCCCGACACCATCAGGGCCAGCGGGCTGCGGGACGCAACTGTTCCGTGATAGAGCATTGATAGATTGTGGCGAACTCCCGAAGGCTGTCGACCCTGCCCGCATGAGCGCTGACCTCAAGGACCGCACGACGCCACGGCCGTTTCTGGAACGGTTGGGCGTCAACACGCCTGCGGTCCGCAGCGTGCTGGCGCGGTTGCCGGTGCCGTCTGGTCGGACTGTCGCCAAGCTGCCGGAGAGCGCGACCGTGCCGGAGCGGGTCACGCCGCTGCCGGCCGACGGCGTGCCGGAGAGCAGCGCCAAGGGCCCGCCCGGGCTCTGGACCTCGTTCGCGCTGATGGTGGCCGCGCCGGTTCTGGCCGGGGGGATCTATTTCGCCTTCATCGCAGCCAACCAGTACGTGTCCGAGCTGCAGTTCGCCGTGCGGGGGTCGACCGAGAAGTTGCCGGGCGCCGATGCGCTCGGGTTCAGCGGCGGGCTCGCCTACATGAATTCGAGCCAGGAGGTCTACGCGGTCGCCGAATATCTGCGCAGCCGTCCGGC
>JBMOJG010001009.1:0-1521 GCA_049316925.1 Alsobacter sp.
TGCGCCCTTCAGCCACAGCTCGCCGCGAGAGCGGGACCAGTACCACGCCTGGCGGGTGGCGAGCGTCCGCTCCAGGGCCTCGCGGTTCATGTGGGCGACCATCAGCACCGCGCCGGTGCCGGTCTGCACCGCCACGGCGGTGAGGAGGCCGGCCGCGTCGAAGGCCGGCATCAGCAGGTCGCCGTCCTCGACTGCGGCGCGGTCGCCACGCGGGGACAGGAGCGGGGGCTGGTCGGTCATGGGCGGGTCCAAAACGAAAAACGGCCGGGGATGACCCGGCCGTTCTCTATAGCGTGGCGGTCGTGGCGCCACCAAGGCAGCGTCAGCGAAAGCCGCGCACCATGGTGAGGAACCGCGCCTGCTCGGCCGGATCGTCGCGGAAGACGCCGGTGAACTGGGTGGTCATCGTCGACGCACCCTGCTTCTGCACGCCGCGCATGGACATGCACATGTGCTCGGCCTCGATGATGACCGCGACGCCGCGCGGATGCAGCGCGTCGTCGATGGCGGCGACGATCTGCGCCGTCATGGTCTCCTGGGTCTGCAGCCGCTTGGCGAACACATCGACCACCCGCGCCAGCTTCGACAGTCCGACGACACCCTCGGATGGGTAGTAGCCGATATGCGCCTTGCCGACGAATGGCACCATGTGGTGCTCGCAGTGCGACGTGAACGGGATGTCGCGGACGACGACCATGTCGTCATAGCCCGCCACCTCCTCGAACACCCGCGCCAGCACGGCGCCGGCATCCTCGCGGTAGCCGCGGTAGAGCTCCTCATAGGCCTTTGCCACCCGGCGCGGGGTGTCGCGCAGCCCTTCCCGATCGGGATCATCCCCCGCCCAGCCGATCAGGGTCCGGACCGCTGCCTCCGCCTCTTCGCGTGAAGGGCGCTTCATCATCGACTTGTCGGCAATCGGCTGCAGGGCCGGTCGCGGAGACAAGGGCTTAACCACGGCATCCATGTGGTGCCTCCCGCTAGAGTTTACGCCCGACAATTACGGTCACGGTTCGGCTTTGGACCATTACCGCGGCGGAACGCCGCGGTTTGGATCGCAGGAAGGGGCCGCGCGGCCATGCCTCGCGATCAGACCGGTGCCGGACTATATAGGGAGATGAACGGAGCAGGTGCCGCCATGCTGAACGACATCTACAACGCCAGAATCCTGACGCTCGCGGCCGATGTGCCACGAATCGGCCGGCTGGCCAGCCCGGATGCGAGCGCCACGGCGCACTCGCGCCTGTGCGGCTCCACCGTGACGGTGGACATCGTGATGGATGGCGACCGTGTGGCGGATTTCGCCCATGACGTGAAGGCCTGCGCGCTTGGCCAGGCCTCGTCGTCGATCATGGCCCGCAATGTGGTGGGGTCCACGGCCGCCGAGCTGCGAACGCTGCGCGACCAGGTCCGCGCCATGCTGAAGGAGCAGGGCAGCCCACCGACCGGCCGCTGGGCCGACATTGCCGTGCTCGAGCCGGTGCGCGACTACAAGGCGCGCCACGCCTCGACGCTGCTCACCTT
>JBMOJG010001010.1:0-1516 GCA_049316925.1 Alsobacter sp.
CTTTCTCTACTTGCACATTGCGGAACATCACGGCGTGTCGGATATCCTGTTTCGACCGCACGGATCAGTTGGAAGTCTTGATGATCTGACTCTCTCCCCGATGCATGTTATACTAAAAACTTGGTCGGGCTGATTACACACCAGATGCGTGTCATCGCCAACCTTAAGCATCAGAGGTGAGATCGGAAGTCCGAGTGGGGCAGACGGTCCTCCAAGCAAGCCCTGCACTCGTTAAGGAGTGCATGATGCCGGCGACCGTCGACGCGCCGGAGGCAAATCTGGCGAACGCCAGGACCCCGCATCGGTCACGCGATTTCTTCTGACGTTGCCCCCATCTTTTATCCCGCTTTGAGTTCGGTCCGTCGGTTGGTTTGGCCCTCTCGGGCGGGTTGAGCGGCGGGGGCAGGCGCGGAGCCATTCACGGTGCGGAGCGTCTGATCCCGCCGCGGGTGGAACGTGGCTGCGAAGTCCATCGGCGTCTGCTATCCGTGCTTCGAGTGCGGCCTTGTGGTGTTGTAATCGAGTTGCCACCGCGAGAGCGCGGCTCTGGCTTTGGCCAGGCTGGAGAACAGCGTCTCGTTCAACAGCTCGTCCCGCAGACGGCCGTTGAAGCTCTCGATGAAGCCATTCTGCATCGGCTTGCCGGGCGCAATGTAGTGCCACTGGACCCTGGCGGCTTCGACCCAGGCCAGGATGGCGTTGGAGGTCAGCTCGCTGCCATTGTCGCTCACGATCATCTTGGGCCTGCCGCGAACTGCCAGGAGCCTGTCGAGTTCGCGAGCAACCCTGACGCCTGACAGTGACGTGTCCGCTACGAGGGCCAGGCACTCGCGGGTGCAGTCGTCGACGATCGCCAGGATCCGGAAGCGCCGTCCGTCGGTCAGTTGGTCGGCCACGAAGTCGAGCGACCAGCGCTCGTTGGGGCGCATCGGGATCATCATCGGCGCCCGCGTCCCAATCGCCCGCTTGCGGCCACCCCGGCGGCGGACCGTCAGGCGCTCCTCGCGGTAGAGCCGGAACAGCCGCTTGTGGTTGACCTGGAAGCCTTCGCGTCGGAGCAGCACATGCAGGCGCCTATAACCGAACCGTCGCCGCTCCCGGGCAATGGCCTTCATGCGCTCGCGCAGCGAGGCGTCATCCCCGCGTGTGGTTCTGTATCTCATGGTCATGCGGCAGAAGCCGGTGGCTTTACACGCCCGCCGTTCGCTCATCCCATGGGCGTCCATGAGGAGGGCGACAGCTCTCCGCTCGGCAGCGGGCGTCACCACTTCTTTCCCAGGAGATCCTTCAGCTCAACGTTGTCGAGCATCGCGTCGGCCAGCATCCGCTTCAGCTTGGCATTCTCGTCCTCGAGTGCACGCAGCCGTTTGGCCTCCGACACGTCCATCCCGCCGAAACGGGCCTTCCACTTGTAGATGCTCGCGTCGCTGACACCGTGCTTGCGGCACAGGTCCGAGACCGGCACCCCGGCCTCGTGCTCCTTCAGGATCCCGATGATCTGCTCTTCCGTGAAGCG
>JBMOJG010001011.1:0-1514 GCA_049316925.1 Alsobacter sp.
GCGATCTTCTGGGTGGTGGCCGTCGCCCTGCTGGCGAGCTGGATCGTCGCCGTTGTGTTCACGCCCTATCTGGGCGTGCGGCTGCTGCCGTCCTTCGCGGGATCGGCCGGGCATGCCAATCCGCACGCAGTCTATGAGACGCCTGTCTACCGCGCGCTGCGCAGCGTGGTGCAGCGGTGCGTGCGGCACCGGGTGATCGTGGTGCTCACCACCGTCGCGATCACCGCGGGCGCCATCGCGGCGTTCGGGCGGGTGCAGCAGCAGTTCTTCCCGCTGTCCGAGCGGCCGGAGCTGTTCTTCCAGATGCGGCTGCCGGAGGGCTCCTCCATCGGTGCGACACTGAAGGCGGCGCAGACCGGCGAATCGCTGCTCGCCGGCGACCCCGATGCCGCCACCTACACGACCTATGTGGGCCAGGGGTCGCCGCGGTTCTGGCTCGGCCTGAACCCGCAGCTGCCGAACGAGGCCTTCGCCGAGATCGTCATCGTGGCCAAGGACGTGCCGGGCCGCGAGCGGCTGAAAGCAAAAATCGAGGCGGCGGTTGCCAAGGGCACCCTGGCCGAGGCAAGGGTGCGCGTCGACCGCTTCAATTTCGGCCCGCCGGTCGGCTTCCCGGTACAGTTCCGGGTGGTCGGTCCCGAGCCCGCGACGGTCCGCGAGATCGCCTACCGGGTGCGCGACGTGGTGCGGGCCAATGCCAACACGGTGGACACCAATCTCGACTGGAACGAGCAGACGCCGTCGGTGCGTCTCGTCGTCGACCAGGAGCGGGCGCGGGCGCTGGGCCTCAACGCCCAGGACGTGGCGCAGACGCTGCAGACGCTGATCTCCGGCGTGCCGGTGACCACCGTGCGCGACCGGACCGAGAAGGTCGACGTGGTCGCCCGTGCGGCTGCGGAGGAACGGCTCGATCTCGGGCGCATCGGCGACCTGACGGTGGTGTCGCGCAACGGCCAGCCGGTGCCTCTCGCCCAGATCGCCAAGGTGGAGTTCACCCACGAGGAGCCGATCCTGTGGCGGCGGACCCGCGACATGGCCATCACGGTGCGGTCCGACGTGGTCGACGGCGTGCAGCCGCCGGACGTCACCAACCAGATCTGGCCGCTGCTCGCCGGCATCCGCGGCGCGCTGCCGGCCGGATATCGGCTGGAGATCGGCGGCGCGATCGAGGAATCGGCCAAGGCCAATGCGTCGATCTTCGCGCTGTTTCCACTGATGCTGGCGGTGATGCTGACGCTGCTGATGATCCAGCTGCAGAACTTCTCGCGACTGATCCTGGTGTTCCTGACCGCGCCGCTGGGGATCGTGGGGGCGTCGCTGGGCCTCAACCTGGCCAACAAGCCGTTTGGCTTCGTCGCCCTGCTGGGGTTGATCGCACTCGCCGGCATGATCATGCGCAACACCGTGATCCTGGTCGACCAGATCGAGACCGACGTGTCGCACGGCATGAGCCGCGGCGAGGCGATCGTCGAATCCACCGTGCGGCGGGCGCGGCCCGTGGTGCTGACCGCGCT
>JBMOJG010001012.1:0-1513 GCA_049316925.1 Alsobacter sp.
CGGGCCATCCGCTCCCTGAAGGGAGCGATTCCCGCCGCCACGCTGGCCCGCTGGATCGATGCCGCGGGATCGCCACAGCGCCGCAAACTGGCGATCCTGCTGGCCGGTCTTGACCACAATGACGGGCTGGTGACCGCGGGGCTGCGCCAGCTTTCCACCGCTCAGGACGACGGAGCCGCCGCGGCCTTGCTCACGGCACGGCTCGAGATCGACGGCCCCGCCGGGATCGCGAAGGTCGAGGCGGATTGGGTGATGGCACCTGGACTGTCACGGACTGTGAGCGGCAGCGCCCTGCTGGCCTTGCGTGTGCATGCCGAGGCCGAGCCCGAGCTCTGGCGGGCCCCGGTCGGCACAGCCTATCGGCGGATCGTCATCCTCAACCCGAGCCTTGCCGGCCTGGCTGCAAGCCATCTCGAGGCGCTCGCGATGTGGGATGCCGCACCCGAGCTCGGCCGGGCCCTGGCAGACGGGATCCTGCCGGACGATGCCGAACTGCCTGTTCTCGGCTTCCTGCGTGCCGGCCCGACCGCTGCTGCTGCTGCCGAAGCGGAGGCGGCGATCAGGGCCCGCCAGCGGTTCAGCGCAGCCCAAAGAAGCTCAGGATCGCCAGAACCACCACCACCAGTCCGACCAGATAAATGACGCCGTTCATCGCTGCACCTCCCTGAATGTGTGGCGACAACGGCACATCGGGGCGGATCGTTCCAAAGCGATGCCCCAGGCAGCACCAGCCCTCTGGCATTGACGGCGCCGACGCCTATCTGATGCGCGTTCGCGACCAGAAGGACGGACCCGATGCCCACAGACACCGAGTACCGGGGGCTGCGCCCTCTCCCCGCCCTGATCTTCGGCTCGCGCTGGCTGCAGCTGCCGCTGTATCTGGGGCTGATCCTCGCCCAGTGCGTCTACGTCTTCAAATTCATGAAGGAGCTCATCCACCTCGTCAGCGAGGCGGCGACCTTCAGCGAGCAGCAGATCATGCTGATCGTGCTGGGCCTGATCGACGTGGTGATGATCTCCAACCTGCTGGTGATGGTGATCGTCGGCGGCTACGAGACCTTCGTGTCGCGGCTGCGGCTGACCGGCCATCCCGACCAGCCGGAATGGCTGAGCCACGTCAATGCCAGCGTGCTGAAGATCAAGCTGGCGATGGCGATCATCGGCATCTCGTCGATCCATCTGCTGCGGACCTTCATCGAGGCCGGCAATCTCGGATCGCCCAAGGCGGCCTACACGGAGGCCGGCATCCTGTGGCAGACGGTGATCCACACGGTGTTCATCGCGTCGGCGATCGGCATCGCCTATGTGGACCGGCTGTCGATCGGCACCGTGGCGATGGGCAAGCAGGAGCATTGAACGCCTGACCGTCAGGGGGTGCACGGAACGCTACCCCGGAGCAGGGACCGGAGCCAGGGCCCGGATTCGTTGACCTGTGGCCCCTGCAATGCGAGAAAGTGACGTCAGCAACAGAATGGAAGGGACGGGCGGCTGCGAAGGCCCGCAGGTCCCGGAG
>JBMOJG010001013.1:0-1510 GCA_049316925.1 Alsobacter sp.
GTCACGGCCGAGGCCGGGCGCCAGGCGCGGCAGGCGATCTGCCGCCTGAAACGCCAGCGGCCGGCCGCCACCGTGGTGGTGACGGGCTGCGGCGCGCAGGTGGAGCCGCAGCGCTTTGCCGCCATGGCGGAGGTCGCCCAGGTGGTGGGCAATGCCGAAAAGGTGGAGCCCGCGACGTGGTCGCGGGAGGCCCTCGCGCCGCTCGCTGATCCGGGCGCGGGCTTCGCCAGGGTCAGGGTCGCCGATATCATGACGGTGCGGCAGACCGCGCCGCATCTGGCCGACGGCTTTGCCGGGCGGACGCGCGCGTTTGTCGAGGTGCAGAACGGCTGCGACCATCGCTGCACGTTCTGCATCATCCCGTATGGCCGCGGACCGGCGCGCTCGGCGCCCGCCGGGGCCGTGGTCGAGCATGTGGCGCGGCTGGCCGAGGCGGGGGTCGGCGAGGTGGTGCTGACGGGTGTCGACGTCACCAGCTGGGGCAGCGACCTGCCCGGTGCGCCACGTCTTGGCACGCTGGTGAAGGCGGTGCTCCGGCATGTGCCGGCCCTGCCCCGGTTGCGGCTGTCGTCGCTCGATCCGGTCGAGCTGGATCCCGACCTGCTCGACGCGCTGGCCAGCGACCCACGGCTGATGCCGCACCTGCACCTGTCCGTGCAGGCCGGCGACGACATGGTGCTGACGCGGATGAAGCGCCGGCACCGGCTGGCGGACGTCGAGGCGATCTGCGCGCAGGCCCGGCGGCTGCGGCCCGAGGTGGTGTTCGGGGCGGACCTGATCGCCGGCTTCCCGACGGAGACCGAGGCGATGTTCGCGGGCTCGCTGGCGCTGGTCGAGGCCTGCGGGCTGACGCACCTGCATGTCTTTCCCTATTCGCCACGGCCCGGCACGCCGGCGGCGCGCATGCCGCAGGTGGCGGCTTCGGTGGTGCGGGAGCGGGCGGCACGGCTGCGCCAGGCCGGCGAGTCGGCACTGGTGCGTCATCTCGACGCCCAGGTCGGGACGGTGCAGCGGGTGCTGGCGGAAATCGGCGGCATGGGCCGCACCGAGGGCTTCGCGGCGGTGGCGACGCCGGATCTGCCCGCTGGCACGATCGCGGCCGTGCGGATGGCCGGCCATGACGGCCGGACCCTCAGGGCAGCGTAGGGTCCTGGCCGCAGGCCACCAGCCTGTCGCGCATGTGGGCGGGCACAGGCGCCACGACCCGCACGGGGGTGTCGCGCGGCAGAGGTATCGTCACCTCGCGGGCATGCAGGTGCAGCGGCGGGCCGCCATTGCGCGGGGCGATGCCGTAGACGGCGTCGCCAAGGATCGGCCAGCCCTGCGCGGCGCAGTGGACCCTCAGCTGATGGGTCCGGCCGGTCAGCGGCTCCAGGCCCAGCCAGGCGATGGGGAGGCCGGTGGCGGGATCGCGGCCGCGGCCGAGCACCTGCCAGCGGGTCTGCGATGGCAGGCCGGCGGGATCGACCTTCATCCACCAGCCGCGGTCGGGATCGCGCCGGCCCAGCGG
>JBMOJG010001014.1:0-1509 GCA_049316925.1 Alsobacter sp.
ACAGGGTGTTTTCAGCGCAGGCTGAGCCTTTCTTCGGCCGGATGGGACCGGAATGTCGCGAGCGACAGCATGGCGCCGACAGGGGGCGCTGACCACCCTCGGCGCAGCAGTGCTGGCCGCGGGTGTCGCTATGGCCCAGCCGGCGAAGGCACCGGCCCCATCATCCACGGCTTCCGAATCAATCCCCGTGGCGATTGACGCCCAGATTTCAGGCGATGCCACGACAGGCCGGATCCAGTTCACGCTGTCGGCCTCGGTCACGCCGCGCGTGTCCGTGCTGGACAAGCCGGACCGGCTGGTGATCGATCTGCCCGAGGTCAATTTCCAGGTAGCTCCGGATCTCGGTCGCAAGCCCCGCGGGATCGTCAAGTCGGTCCGTTGGGGTCTGATCGGGCCAGGCCGCTCGCGCGTGGTGGTGGAACTGGCGCAGCCAGCCTTGCCGGGACGTCTGGTGGCCGAGCCTGTCCTGGGCGGGGCCGCCGCAACCCTGACCCTTGAGCTTCGCAAGACCGACCGGGATACTTATGCGCGCGCCACGACCGTGGCAGCCCCAGCTTCCACCGCCGCCCCGGTGCAGCCGTCACGGGGCGATCGGCGGCTGCTCGTGGTCCTCGACCCCGGCCATGGCGGCATCGACACCGGCGCCATAGGGCTGAACCGCATCCTCGAGAAGGACGTGGTTTTCACCTTTGCCCGGGCCCTCAAGGACAAGCTGGAGCGCACCGGGCAGGTGCGCGTGCTGCTGACGCGGGATGGCGACACCTTTGTGGCCCTGAACGATCGCGTGCGCCTGGCGCGGTCCGCCGACGCCAGCCTGTTCGTGTCCATCCACGCCGACACCCTGACGGTCAGCCCCGAGGTCCGCGGGCTGACCGTCTACACCAATTCCGACCGGGCCTCGGACGCCGAGGCCGCCCGTCTGGCCGAAGCGGAGAACCGCGCCGACAGCCTCGCCGGCGTCGAATCGGCGGAGGATGGCGAGGAGATCGCCGGCATCCTCAGCGACCTGACCCGGCGCGAGACGCGCACCTACTCCCACCTGTTCGCCCGTTCGCTGGTCGGGCAGGTCACGGCCGCATCCCGGCTGAACAAGAACCCGCATCGCTCCGCAGGCTTCCGCGTCCTGCGGGCTCCGGATGTGCCGTCGGTGCTGGTCGAACTGGGCTATTTGTCGAGCAAAAGCGACGTCGAGCTGCTGACTGCCGCCGACTGGCGAGACCGCACGACTGATTCGATCACGGCAGCGATCACCGGCTTCCTGGGGCCGCGCCTGGCCCAGCAGGCCCAGGCCCCGCTGCCACAGGGGCCTCCAGGTCAGGCCCCCTGACGCGGCACTGTCGTGTTTTGACCACAAAGACCCGTCACGGGTTTTCGCACCACCTCTCGGGGTGTCGGCCTGCGCCGGGTGGTGGTAAACTGATGTTCGAGAGGCGGTCGCGGCACGATGCGGCAAACGGGCCTAAAGCCCGCGGGTGCTTGCGCCCCGACCTCCCGGGGGCCGGAACGGTC
>JBMOJG010001015.1:0-1504 GCA_049316925.1 Alsobacter sp.
CTTCCGGTGCATCCCGCGCTAGAGGCGACGCGCCGACTAAACGCGGAGGGGCGCTCAGTAGGTCTGATTGATATGGCAACAATCAAGCCACTCGACCGCGATGCGGTATTGCGGGCAGCAGCGCGCAGTCGCATCCTGATGACGGCAGAAGAACACAATGTCCTCGGTGGTCTCGGTTCTGCGGTGGCCGAGGTACTGGCGGACGAGGGGTGCGGCGTCCGGCTTATCCGCCATGGCATACATGACGAGTACAGCCTCATTGCGCCGCCGACACATCTCTACGCGCATTACAAGCTTGATGCGCCCGGCATTGAGGCTGTCGCTCGGGAGGTCATGGGTAAGCATCCGGCGAAGGCCACGGAATGGCGACGATCGTGACGCCCGTTCAGGCGAGAGCGTGACCGGGATGTGGAGGCTTCCAGTTCCAGGGCAACAGGTCATCGATGGCCCGGGCGGGATGGCTCGGTAGTCTGGCGAGAACGTCGGCGATCCAGGCGCGGGGATCGATGTCGTTGAGTTTGGCGGTCTCGATGAGGGTGTACATGGCAGCCGCGCGACGCGCGCCGGCATCCGAGCCTGCGAAGATCCAGTTCTTGCGCCCGACGGCAATGCCGCGGATGGCGCGCTCGGCGGCGTTGTTGGACAGGCACAGGCGGCCATCGTCGAGGAAGCGCACGAAGGCTGGCCAGCGCTTGAGCATGTAGTCGATCGCCTTGGCCGGATCGCCCTTGGATGACAGCCGGGCGCGGTCGGCGCGCAGTTGCGCCTCCAGTGCGTCCACGAGGGGGCGACTGTGCTCCTGCCTGAGGGCAGCTCGCGCGTCGGGCGGCTTTCCTGCGATGTCCCGTTCGACGGCGAAGATGGCGTCGATAGCCTTGACGGTCGCGGCAGCCAGGGGCGCCTTGCGCAGGTCGGCGAGCTCGAAGAACTTCCGTCGGGCATGGGCCCAGCACCCCGCCTCGGTGATGAGCCCGGGCTTGCGCGCGGGATCGTAGAGGCGGTTGTAGCCGGCAAAGGCGTCGGTCTGCATGAGCCCGGCATAATCGGCCAGCCAGGCCTCGACGTGCTCGCCCGAACGCGTCGGGGAGTAGAAGTAGGCAGCGGCCGGTGGCGCCGGCCCCGCAAAGGGCCTGTCGTCGCGCACCACTGTCCACAGATGGCCCGTGCGGGTCTTGCCCTTGGCCAGGACGGGGACGGGTGTGTCGTCCACATGGATGCGCTCGGCCGCGCGGACATGATCCCCGATCCGCGCCACGAGCGGGGCGAGCGACACCGTGACCGCGCCGACCCAGTCCGCGAGCGTGCTGTCGGTGATGGGCACGCCTTCCCGTGCGAAGCGCTCGCCCTGGCGGTGAAGTGGCAGGTGCATCCCGAACTTTGCGGTCACGATCTCGGCGAGCAGGTTCGCTCCGGCCCGGCCGCGGGCGATGGGATGGAAGGGAGCCGGCGCCTGGGCGATGGTCTCGCAGGCGCGGCAGGAGAACTTCTCGCGCACGTGCTGGAT
>JBMOJG010001016.1:0-1501 GCA_049316925.1 Alsobacter sp.
CGGTGGTCGCCGGCGCGGGCCGCGCTGATCGCCGCCGCCGTGCCCGCAGGCCCGCCGCCGGCAACGACGACGTCGTAGGAACTCTCGATCGGGATCTCTCGTTGGAATGTGTAGGTCTTCATGGTCTGTATCTCCTTGGAGTGGTTTTTCATATCGACTCAAATCACCGTCGCGCCTTGGGCTGCCGCCTCCGGCACAATCGCTCCATGCTGCCGCAGCGCGGCCCGGATATCCGTGAGCGACAGTTCCTCCGGATCCTGGCCGGTCCGGGCCGCGAGCGCAGCCATGACGCCGGCGGCTTGTCCCATCGCCATACAGGAGCACTGCACGCGTAGACCGGAATTCGCCTCGCGGTCGCTCGACAGGCAACGGCCCGCGACGATCAGGAAGCGGCTTCCCGCCGGCAGGAGTGCGCCGCGCGGCACGGTCGGCACGACGCCCTGTTTCAACTCGCGATAGTTCGTGGCTTGGCCGTCGTTCCGGTGTTCATCGACGGGGTAGAAGGCGTTGCAGAGCGCGTCGTCGAAGATCCGCCCGGCCTCGTAATCCGCGACTGTGACGGTCGCCTTCCCCTTGATGGTGACGGTTTCGCGAACCCCGGCCTCTGAGTGAGCCATCTCCATCCGGAAGTTCTCCAGCCCAGGCTGGCGGCGGAAGAAACGATGCACCCGCAGCAGGGAACGCCGCGCCTCGAGTTCGAGGGCTGTCCGGCCGTCGCTCGTTTCGGCGCCGTGTGCGCGCAGGTGGTTCCTGTTCATACCCCGACCCATGAGAAAGTTTTTGGGATTGGGCTTTACCGACGAGAGGTCGGTCGAGACCAGTTCGCCATCGGCGACAGCCTGCGCTACGGCTTTCTCCAGGGCGCTGCTATCCAGCGTGGTGACGTCGTAGCCCGAGCAGCGCAGTTGCAGCGTCGCGGGCTGCACGACCACCGGGCGCTCCAGCTCGAAGCCGGCGAGGCCAACGGCATTCGCATCACCGGTCGCGTCGATCAGGACCTTCGCCCTGATGTCGTGCAAGCCGGTCTTCGTGCAGAGCGTGGTGACCCAGGACTCCCCGACGCGCTGCACGCCCGCCAGCATCGTATGAAAGAGGATCTTTACGCCCGCGGCGACGGTCATTTCATCGCAGATTGCCGCGAGGAGAGCGATATCGATTTTGACAAAACTGCCGTGTTGGGCCTTTCCTTGGTGCTGCGCGAACTCGTGGCGCGGATCGGGGCAGCCCATCTCCCGCAGTGTCTTCTCCACCAGTTCCCAACCGATGCCGGCCACGACCTGCCGGCCCCAGGCGAAGAAGCTGTTGGGGTAGTTGACGCCGGCCACGGTCATGGTCCCGCCGAGCACCCCGTTCTTCTCGACGAGGAGCGTCCGCACGCCCATCCGCCCGGCCTGGATCGCGGCCACCACGCCCGCCGTGCCGCCGCCGAAGACGACGACGTCGTATGAACTCTCGATCGGAATCTCTCGCTGGAAGGTGTAGGTGTTCATGGTGTGTATCT
>JBMOJG010001017.1:0-1501 GCA_049316925.1 Alsobacter sp.
CAAGGGCGAGCCCCTGAGCGTTCAGACCGGATCAAGCCCGGGCGCAAAGCGCTAGACCACGATCCTCTACATGGAGCCGACCGGAAAGGCCGTCTACCTGTTCGCCGACAACCGCCTCGTCAGGGCGGTTCGCTGAACACGAACTCTCAGCTGGCGGAAACCTCTTCAAATTCCGCCGACAGCGCCAGCCACTCTTCCTCGGCCGCCATCACGTTCTTCTCGAGCGTGGCGCGCTGGATCGACAGCTGGGCCACCCTGTCCGGATCACGCAGAAACGTGTTGGGGTCGGCCAGCGCCGTGTCGACCCGCCGCAGCAGATCGGCAAGCTTGGTCATGCGCTGGTCGGCTGCCTCGATCTTCTTGCGCAGCGGGCCGAGAAGCGACCTGCGTTCAGCCGCGTCGCGCCGCGGCTCCTGCGCAGCCTTCGGCGCCTCCTTCTGCGTAACGACAGCTTCCGGGCCGCCCAGCACGAGCTTGCGATAGGCGTCGAGATCGTCGTCGAAGGGCCGCACGCTACCCTGACCCACGAGCCAGAGCCGATCGGCGCAGGCCTCGAGCAGAAAGCGATCATGGGAGATCAGGATGATCGCGCCCTCATAGTCGTTGATCGCATCGACCAGTGCCGCCCTCGAATCGATGTCGAGATGGTTCGTCGGCTCGTCGAGGATCAGCAGGTGGGGGCCTGCGAAGGTGGCGATGCCCATCAGCAGCCGGGCCTTCTCGCCGCCGGAGATCTGCGAAACCGGCGTGTCGGCCTTCTGCCCGGGGAAGCCCATCTGGGCGCAGCGCGCCCGCACCTTGGCCTCGGGCTGCTCGGGCATCAGCTCGCGCACATGCGCGTAGGGCGTCCCGCCTTCGCCAAGCTCATCGAGCTGGTGCTGGGCGAAATACCCGACAAGCATCTTCTGCGAGCGCCTCAGGCCCCCCGACATGGCGGCGAGACGACCCGCAACCAGCTTCGCGAAGGTGGATTTGCCATTGCCGTTCGAGCCGAGCAGCCCGATGCGGTCGTCCTCGGCAATCGACAGCGAGAGGCGCGACAGCACCGGGGTGTCGCCATAGCCGACGCTCACCCCCTCCATGGCGACAATTGGCGGCGACAGTGGCCGCGCCGGGGAGGGAAAGTGGAACGGCAGCACATCCGTATCGATTAGCGGCGCGATCCGCTCCATCTTCTCCAGCCGTTTGACGCGCGACTGGGCCTGCCGGGCCTTTGACGCCTTGGCCTTGAAGCGGTCGACGAAGGCCTGCAGGTGCTTGCGCTCCTCGTCCTGCTTCTTCGCCATCTTCTGCAGCAGCATCTGCTTTTCGGTGCGCAGCTTCTCGAACATGTCGTAGCCGCCGCGGTAGAGCACCAGCCTGGCCTGGTCGAGATGCAGGATCTGGTCGACCGACGTGTTCAGAAGGTCACGGTCATGGCTGATCACCAGCACCGTGTGCGGATATCGGGCCAGATAGTCCATCAGCCAGAGTGTGCCCTCGAGGTCGAGATAGTTCGTCC